>JAQCDI010000158.1 GCA_027620595.1 Bacteroidota bacterium
ACCGATCGTGCCGACGTTCACGTGGGGCTTGTTACGCTGGAAAGTTTCCTTTGCCATGGTTGAATACCTTTTAGAATGCTACCTGGTCAGGTGTGCGTTTGCTGAATGTCTGGTGTCAGGCGTCGACCGTGCCTTTGGCCGCGGCAATCACCTCTTCGGAGACGCTCTTCGGCACTTCGGCGTAATGGTCGAACTGCATGGTGTAGATGGCGCGACCCTGCGTGATCGAGCGCATGTCGGTCGAATAACCGAACATGTTCGACAGCGGCACAAACGCCTTGATGACCTGTGCGTCCGTACGTGGGGTCATGGATTCGATACGGCCACGGCGGCTGTTGAGGTCACCGATGACATCTCCCATGTACTCCTCGGGCGTAACCACTTCCACCGACATGATCGGCTCCATGAGGGCCGGGCTGGCTTTGCGGGACGCTTCACGGAAGGCCATGCGGCCTGCGATTTCGAACGAAAGCTGGTCGGAGTCCACGTTGTGGAACTTTCCGTCGTAAAGGCGGGCTTTCACACCTTCGATCGGGTAACCGGCAAGCGGGCCCTGGCTCATGGCTTCACGGATACCCTTCTCTACCGACGGAATGAATTCACGCGGGATGGATCCACCCTTGATATCGTCAACCCACTCGAGGCCGGTAACACCTTCGGAAGCCGGGCCGATCTCGACCCACACCTCGGCAAACTGACCACGACCACCCGACTGTTTCTTGTGGGTGTAGCGCAGGTCGATCACCTTGCTGATGGCCTCGCGGTACGAAACCTGGGGCTTGCCGACATTGGCTTCCACCTTGAACTCGCGACGCAGACGGTCAACGATGATCTCGAGGTGCAGCTCACCCATGCCGGCGATGATCGTCTGACCGGTTTCGTGGTCCACGTTGACCTTGAAGGTCGGATCTTCTTCGGCAAGCTTCTGCAGACCGTTGCCGAGCTTGTCGGAGTCAGCTTTCGTCTTGGGCTCGATGGCGATCCGGATAACCGGCTCAGGGAATTCCATCTTCTCCAGGATGACCGGGTGATCCGGATCACAGAACGTGTCGCCCGTGTGGACTTCCTTGACACCGACGCCGGCAGCAATATCCCCTGCACGTACCGAATCCACGTCTTCACGGGTGTCGGCGTGCATGAACAGGATGCGACCGATGCGCTCCTTCTTGCCCGTCGTGGAGTTCAGGATCTGGGTGCCCTTGTCGATCTTGCCCGAGTAGACCCGGAAGAAGGTCAGCTTACCGACGTAAGGGTCGGTCATGACCTTGAAGGCAATGGCGCTGAAAGGTCCGTTCGGATCCGAAGGACGCTCGATTTCCTCATCCGTACGGGGATGGATACCCTTGATCGGGGGCACATCCGTCGGAGCGGGGAGGTAATCCAGAACACCGTCCAGCACGCGCTGTACGCCCTTGTTCTTGAACGCAGATCCACAGAAGACCGGAGTGATATCCAGGTTCAGCGTGGCGGCGCGGACAACGGTCTTGAGCTCCTCAGGGCTGATCGCCTGTCCCTCGAGGTACTTCATCAGCAACGCGTCGTCCTGTTCGGCGACGGCTTCGAGGAGGTTGATGCGCCAGTGGCGAGCCGAGACTTCCAGGTCGTGGGGAATGTCGATCTCGTCCCATGTCATGCCCTGCGTCTCATCATGCCAGATGATGGCCCTGTTGGAGATCAGGTCAACGATACCCTTGAACATCTCACCTTCGCCGATCGGGATCTGGACCGGAACGGCATTGGCCTTCAGGCGATCCTTCATGGACTTGATGGCGGCCTCGAAATCGGCGCCGGTGCGGTCCATCTTGTTGACGAATGCAATGCGGGGTACGTGGTACTTGTTTGCCTGGCGCCAAACCGTTTCCGACTGGGGCTCGACACCACCTACGGCACAGAACAAGGCAACGGCACCGTCCAGGACGCGCAGGGAACGCTCCACTTCCACGGTGAAGTCCACGTGGCCCGGGGTGTCGATGATGTTGATGCGGTGATCCTTCCACTCGCACGTCGTGGCGGCAGAAGTGATCGTGATGCCACGCTCCTTCTCCTGCTCCATCCAGTCCATGGTGGCGCCGCCTTCGTGCACCTCTCCCATGCGGTGCAGCTTGCCGGTGTAGTACAGGATGCGCTCCGTCGTCGTCGTCTTACCGGCATCGATGTGGGCCATGATGCCGATGTTGCGCGTACGTTCAAGCGTAAAAACTTTGGACATTGCTGATCGTGATCAGATTTTCGGGTCGAACCCGGAGTTCAAAAGGGAATCAGAAGCGGAAGTGGGCAAAAGCCTTGTTGGCCTCGGCCATGCGGTGCGTATCGTCTTTCTTCTTGACCGCACCACCTTCGCCTTTTGCAGCGCTGATGATTTCGCTGGCCAGACGATTGGCCATGCTCTTGTCATTTCGCGTGCTGGCATACTGGATAAGCCAGCGGAACGCCAGAGCCGTGCGACGTTCGGGGCGAACCTCAATGGGCACCTGGTAGGTGGCACCACCGACACGGCGCGAACGCACTTCGACGAGCGGAGCCACGTTGTTCACGGCCTGACGGAAGATTTCGATTCCTTCCTCCTTCGTCCGCTCCGAGATCACGTCGAACGCATTGTAGACCAGTTTCCGGGCCACGTTCTTCTTTCCGCTCTTCATCACGGCATTCACGAACTTGGAGACGACCACATCCTTGTAGATGGGATCTTCAATCGGATGACGCTTTTCTGCTGTTTTTCTACGCATGTGTTTCTAGCGCTTCCCTGTCTTGGACAGGATCTTGTCGATAAACAAGACGGGCAGTGCTCCTGGGAGTCGGCTGCCCGAAATTTCAGTGGACTGTTCGGACCGGATCAGTTTTTCGGGCGCTTGGCGCCATACTTGGATCGGCTCTTGCGGCGATCCTCCACCCCGGAGGTATCAAGCGCGCCACGAACAATGTGATACTTTACACCAGGAAGGTCCTTGACACGACCACCGCGAACGAGCACAATCGAGTGCTCCTGGAGGTTGTGTCCCTCGCCGGGGATATAGGCAATGATCTCAATGCCGTTCGTCAAGCGGACCTTGGCCACCTTGCGGAGGGCCGAGTTCGGTTTCTTCGGGGTCGTGGTGTAGACACGCGTACATACACCACGACGCTGCGGGCTCGATGCGAGCGCGCGCGACTTCGTCTGCTTGACCTGGGCCTGGCGTCCTTTGCGAACCAGTTGCTGGATCGTTGGCACGTGGATTACCGTCTGTTTGCGATCGATTTCTGTTGCTCCGGGATCCGCCCGCAAGGGGCCATCTCGGAATAGTTTCAGCCTCGCAATATACGGCGCTTAAGAACGCGCGCACCCCTCCTTCTGTGAAGATGCGTTGAGATGGCGCGTTTCGCCCCAAAAATGTGCCTTTGGAGCTTCAAGGACCGCCATTTTGATGTATAGTGTTATATATCACTATACCTTATAAATCAACGGTCTCCCCACCGCAATCAGACAGCGGCGTCCTTCCCTTCCTCGTTCGTGTCTTCCACCGCGGAGGAGGCATCTGCCGGACTCGCCGTGCCTTTCGTTTCGGCCTCCGTCGGAGCATCGACGACAGGAACCTCCTGGACCACCGCGTTACGATTGCTGGAACCACCGTGGATGTCCACATATTCCCCATGCGGCCGCTCCCCAAGGAGCTCGATCAGGTCCTTCGGTCCAAGAACTTCCTTCTTCAGAAGTGCCTGGGCCAGTTCCTCGAGCTTGTCAGCATGTTTCTCGAGCATGGCTCGGGCCGCCTGGCGCACCTCGTCTATGATGCTCTTGACCTCTTCGTCAATCAATCGGGCCGTGTGGTCGGAGTACGGCTTGTCGAAGACCGGTCCCTGATCTGCCCGTCCCGAAATGTTGAACGAGATATAGCCGAGCTTCTCACTCATTCCATAGTCCACCACCATGGCATAGGCCATGGCCGTGATGCGTTCCAGATCGTTCTGGGCCCCGGTGGAGATCATACCGAAGACGATTTCTTCCGCTACGCGCCCGCCCATGGCCATGATCATCCGATCGATCAAGGCTTCGCGGGTGTAGAGATACCGCTCTTCGGGCAGGTATTGGGCGTAACCGAGCGCTGCAAGTCCGCGAGGAATGATGGACACCTTGACCACGGGATCGGTGTACTTCAGGTACCATCCCGTGATGGCGTGACCGGCTTCGTGATAGGCAACGATCTTCTTCTCGTCCGGGGAGATGAGCTTGTTCTTCTTCTCCAGACCGGCAATGACACGATCGATGGATCGCTCGAAATCCGACATGTGGATGGCGTCCTTGTTCTCCCTTGCGGCAAGGAGGGCGGCCTCGTTGCAGACATTGGCAATCTCTGCCCCCGCAAATCCAGGGGTCTGGCTGGCCAGGACTTCCTCGTTGACCTCGTCTGCCAGAATCAGGTTGCGCGTGTGCACCTGGAAAATCTGGGCCCTTTCACGTCGGTCGGGCTTGTCGACGAGGATTTGACGATCGAATCGACCCGGACGCATCAGCGCCGAATCCAGGACGTCAGGACGGTTCGTGGCGGCCATGATGATGACGCCGCTGTCGGTATTGAACCCGTCCATCTCCACCAGGAGCTGGTTGAGCGTATTCTCGCGCTCGTCGTTGGCACCCATCATCATGCCCTTGCCGCGCGTGCGCCCGATGGCGTCGATCTCGTCAATGAAGATGATACAAGGGGCTTTCTCCTTGGCCTGGCGGAACAGATCGCGCACGCGCGCTGCGCCGACGCCGACAAACATTTCGACGAAGTCCGATCCGGAGAGGGAGAAGAACGGCGTTCCTGCCTCCCCTGCTACCGCTTTGGCCAGCAGGGTCTTGCCTGTTCCCGGCGGCCCGACGAGCAGCACACCTTTGGGGAGCTTGCCACCCAACCGGGTGAATCGTTTGGGGTTCTTCAGGAACTCCACCACCTCCACCACTTCCTCCTTGGCTTCCTCGAGGCCCGCCACGTCCTTGAAGGTGAGCTTCTGCTCTCCCATGGCATCAAAAAGTACGGCCTTGTTCTTGCCGATGTTGAGTACCTGGGATCCGGGATTCATCCGCCGGATGAGGAACACCCACAAGGCAACGATGATGGCCAACGGGAAGATCCACGTGAGCAGACCGCCGAACCAATTGTCGTCCTGGCGCGCGTCAAAGGCCACTTCCGGATCTCCTGCTTCGCGACGGGCCACATTGGTGTCGATCAGGAACTGGATCAGTTCGTGGTCGGCAGGCTTGGTGGACAGGAATCGCCGACCTCCATCCGGGTTCGGGCCGGTGAGGATATTCGGTTGGACGGGTTTGACTTCCACACGGCCTTCCTGCACAGCGGCCGGTGTGTAGAGCCCCTCAACACGGACGTTGTTGACGATTACGACCTCCTCCACCCATCCTTGGGACACCTGCTCAAGGAACTGGGAATAATCCACCTGCTGCGGCTCCACATCTCCCATGCGGATGAAGATGTGCACCAGCAGCGCCATGAAGGCAAACAGGTAGATCCAGAGCATGAATCGCGGACGACGATCCGGCAGACGCGGACCCGACTTGTTGGAGCTGCGATCCAGCTTGAGCTTTTCTTTTTCTTTCTCGGACATGGACAGGGAGCTGTCGATCGGCCACGCGGGGGCCGGCAGTGGAGGATGGGGGCTTCGAAGGGGTACTCCGAAGGGTTCGACCGTACCTGAAGGGGCCCGGTTGGTTCCTTGGAGGCGATGTGCGGAGCTCCGTTTCCGGAGCCCGAGCCTTCCTACGTTACTCAGCCTGCATGAGGTGCAAAAGGTTACGGGATTCAGGCAGAATACCCGTCCACTTCACAAGAGCGGCATCCCGGGACTCGCGATCCGCAAACATGCCCCAACTGACGAGGAACTGGGTGTGCTCCACGGCATCATCCGTCAATAGATACAGAGGGACACCGGTCGCGTCGAGCCGGGTCTGCATCTCACGCATCTGGGCCTGGGCAGAGGGCAGGTTGGTGAAGGTCCCCAGGACGAACGTGTACCCCTGCGCATCGAAGTCGAGGGATCCGTTCGGCAGCATGGGTCTCAGCGTCCAGGTCATTCGGATACCTTCGAAATCCACTTCGTAATCCACTTGGGCCGGGCGTCCTGGTTGGGGAACGATTCGCTGCTCCTCTTCGCTCTTGCGCCGCGCCCGCTCGACCATGGCCAGGACCACGCTGTCCGGAAGCGCCTCGGACGGCGGCTGAAAATCGATGCGTGCATCGGGATCGCCCTCCAGCACCTTCTCCTGCCCTTCCTGAACTGCCAGGACGGCCTGGGTCGGCACGGCCAAGGAATCCGTCGGGA
>JAQCDI010000159.1 GCA_027620595.1 Bacteroidota bacterium
GGGGACCACCCGGATTCCGGGTGGTCCCCGCACCCCTGGAGCGGCTCCAGAACGAAGAAGGGATGAATGCAGCCGGGGGCCACCCACCCATCCCCTCGGGGGCTGAAACCAAGTGCCGACCAGCCGTACCAAGGTCTCGAGTCATCACCATGCATTCGCCTTCCGACGACGTGCCAAATCCGACCCGTATCCTTTGCACCGTGTTGTTGGCCGTCATATCGGCCATCCCTTCGTGGGCCCAGACGGCGTCCGTGAGCGGCTACATCCGTGACGCGGAGACCGGCGAAACCCTGTTGCTGGCCAATATCCGCATCAAGGATACCCTTACCGGGACGGCAACCAACACGAGCGGGTACTATACCCTCACCGGCCTCCAGGCTGGTCCCTACACGTTGCAGGCCTCCTACATCGGATATCAGTCGCTCGAGTTCGACATCATCCTTGAGGCGGGCCAATCGCTCCGTCGGGACGTGGATCTGTTGCCCTTGAGTCTGGAAGTGGAGGAAGTCGTGGTCACGGCAGAGGCCGACACCGAAGAGGAACAGCGCCGGTTGGGCGTTAACAAGATGCCGACGGCCACCATCCGGCAGTTGCCGACCGTGCTCGAGCCCGACGTATTCCGTTCGCTGCAGCTGTTGCCGGGCGTAAAATCCGCTTCCGATTTTTCCAGTGGCCTGTACATCCGCGGGGGGAGCCCGGATCAGACGCTCATCCTGCTGGATCGGACCACGGTCTACAACCCGACCCACTTCTTTGGCGTCTTCTCCACGTTCAACCCGGACGCTATCAAGGACGTCCGGCTCTACAAGGGCGCCTATGGATCGGCCTATGGGGGGCGGATAGGTTCGGTCGTGGACATCTACAACAAGGACGGCAACCGCAATGAGCGCGCCGGGTCGCTGTCCCTGGGCCTCCTGGCCTCCAGGGCGCTGATCGAGGGTCCCCACCGCAAAGGGAGCTGGATGCTGGCCGTGCGCCGCTCCACCGTTGAACCTCTCCTCGCGCTGGCGCGCGCCCAGGATGTGGACGGCATTCCCAACACGTTCTATTTCTATGACGCCAACGGCAAGGTCAACGTGGACCTCGATGAGGACAACCGGCTGTCGTTGTCTTTCTATGCGGGTCAGGATGTGGTGGACGTGCCCATCGCGGAGTCCGTGGCCGCCCGCCTGCGATACGGCAACCGTACCATCAGCGGAAACTGGACCCACCTGTTCTCGGATCGCCTGTTTTCCAATTTCACGCTTACGGCCTCCAGTTATTTCAGCAAGCCGGAATTCGAGTTTGCCACCACCGAGGTGTTCCAGACCAACGACGTGTGGGACTACTCACTCAAAGGGGACTTCGAATACCTGCCGGATTCCCGCCACCAGTGGCGTGCCGGGTTCTGGGCCGGAAACTACCGGTTTGATTTCCGCAGCGTGTTCGATGGTCTGGAAGGACTCTCCCTTGAGACCCGGGCCATCTATACCAACCTGTTCGGCGAATACGTCTTCCGACCGACGGCGGACTGGACGGTCACCTCGGGTGTCCGCGGGGCCTATTTCAGCGACGGTGACTATCTGCGGTTCGAACCCCGTCTGTCCGTTGAGCGGCGCCTGTCGGAAAACCTGTATGCACAGCTGGGCATGGGTCGGTATCACCAGTTCCTGACCCTGGTCACGAATGAGGCCTTTTCGGGGCTGGACACCTGGCTTTCGGCCGCCGACAAGGTCCGACCGGCCTATGGCGATCAGGTCGTGACCGGCCTCAAATACACCTTCGGCAGCGGATTCCGTCTCGAATGGGAAGCGTACTACCGCACGATGAAGGATCTCTTTTCGCTCAACCCGTTCCTGCCTGACGTGGCCGGATTGGACTATGACGAACTCTTCCACGTGGGAGAGGGCTTTGCCATGGGCAGCGAGTTCTTCCTTCAGGGACAGGTCGGGCGGTTTTCCGGTTTCGCAGGGTATACCTGGGGACTGACGAAACGGCGATTCCCGACCATCAACGAGAACAGCTGGTATCCGCCCAAATATGACCGGACGCACGACCTGAATCTGACGGCCACGACCAGGATTACGCGCAAATGGGACGTCACGGCAGTTTTCAGCTATGCAACGGGCCAGGCATACACCCGCCCTGCTTCCCGGTATCGCCTCACGAATTCGCCCTTTGAAGCCCAGCCCACGGATGTGCTTGTGTCCCCGTTCAACGGGGCCCGACTCCCGGCCTACCATCGTCTGGATGTAGGGTTCACCCGCAAGGGAAGCCTCTTCGGGGCCGAATCGGAACTGCAACTCCAGGTGATCAATGCCTACAACCGGCGCAATATCTGGTTCTATTTCTACGAGTTCGAACAGGATGGGTCCATCTCCCGGCAGGTGGTGCCCCAGATTCCTGTGCCCGTGCCCAATATTTCGCTCACCCTCCGCTTCTGATCCGATGATGCAGCGAATCCTTCTTCCGGGTCTGATGGCCCTCCTCGTTCTTGCTGGTTGTGACACGACCGACCCGTCCATCCATGCCGATGAGCTGGTGGTGGAAGCCTATCTCGTGGCCGGGGAAGCCCTGCCGCCCGTGTGGCTTTCCCGCAGTCTGGAGGTCGACGGTACCTGGGACAGCGACCAGCGTGCCGTCCAGCAGGCCGATCTGCGGATCGAGCGGCTCGACGCCGAAGGCCGGGTATTGGAGACATTCCCGTATGAGCGCACGATTGCGGCCTTGGGTCAGTTTGTGCCGGTGGTGCCGCACACGGTCTCGCCAGGATCCACGTATCGTCTCGTGGCCTTGGCGGATGGACTGGAGGAGGCCAGGGCCATAACCCGGGTGCCCGAGCAGTTCGAGCTGCTGGAAGTGAGCCACGCAGCCCTGGATTATCTCGACCCGGAGCAGTTCTCATTCCTCGTCACGCGCAGCTCATTCGAGGATCGCCAATCGATATTCGTCTTCACCATTGCCAGCCGCGATCCGGAGCCGGCCAATCTCGTGCCGCCCTATCTGGAGTTCTTCTTCGACAAGGAAGAGCGGGAAAGCGGTGAGCCCCTGGTATTCGAGCCCGGAGAACAGGAGGAGTTGGCGCGCTTCACGTCTCCGCCCATCAACGAGGGCAACTACGACCTCGTGGACGGCGGTCTGCTCCGGGTGCGGCTGCCATGGTTTGCCGTGGCCTTCTACGGCCCGACGGACATCACGATGAGCGTGCTGGATGACAACCTGTACGATTTCCAGCGCTATCAGCAGAGCCAGCAGAACGGTGGACTGCTTTCGCCCGGCGAGATTCCCAACGTGCCGGATCCGGTTGAGGGCGGGGCCGGCATTTTCGGCAGCATGGCGCGGGTCAGCAGCGTGGTGGACATCCGGCGTCCGGCGGGCAACTGAGCATTCCCGATTTGAGACCTCATCCTGGCTTGGCACAGGATTTGGAGAGGGTAGGGGTAACCAATCGACGAATTTTGCCGGATTGTGTCATTTTGGCGCAATTGGGCCTTTTCGATGTACCCCAGCCCCTCGGTACATATGCTCCGACAATGCCCGCGTCTCGCGATGTGGGTGATTGTCTCAATTCTGGCCCTGTCATGGACCTGGGATGCGGCCGGAAATTCCTATGCGCGCATTGGGCAACCCCGCCAGCTGACGGCATTCTGGCTGGCCTGGCCCGTGTCCGAGCACGTCACGTTCGGCTTCGGGTATCGCCAGCCATTCCGGCTCGACGGCAGCGTCCGATTCGATGGCATGCGTGCACAATTGGCCGGAGCGCAGATGGGTTTTGCTGGACGGGTGGGAGTGGATCTGGTGGCTGAAATGGCGTTTGCCTCCGGAGGACGCCTGCTCCTCGACGAGGTGGCCATCGGCAGCGGAGGACTCCTCGAACGCTACTATTGGGGCTCGGTATGGTGGGGGCTTACGGCATACCGCTATCACGCCAGCGTCGGATTAGATGTGGATGCGCGGCCTCAGGGCGCGCTTTCCCTCACCGGCGGAGATCCTGCTTACTTCAATGATCCTGCGGATACGCAGATTGACTGGGAGGCCGGAGAATCGAATGCCCTCTACTGGACGATGCAGGGCGCCTGGCGCGGCTCAGGGCTGGGTCTTCGCTTCGGATTCCTGCATCGGACGTATGGTGAGCGCCTGGGTACGACCCTGCTGATCAACGTTCCGCCCCGACTGCGGATGATCGATCCGCAGGCCGTAGCCGAAGGCCGCCTCCCGGTGTTCGTGGACGTGGCGGGATCCATGCAGCCGGAGACCGGCGAGACTGCCTTCTTTGATATCGATCGTCTGGACGTTCTTCGTCCCACGCTGACCCGGCGCACCCGTGATTACCTGGGTGCCGACCTGACGCTCCGGATGCCCACAACCCTTACCCTCGGGGTCGATTGGGCGCTTGGGTCTCACCGACTCGTATTCAATGGTCTGCGCTACTGGGGCCGACTGGGACTGGAAGGCGAGTATGGCAGGGAAAACGGGGTGGTGCAGCCCTTCCGTCTGGCGGTGCGGCCCACCTGGGGCCTGCGTGCCGGTCTGGACCTGGCCGGACGCCGCGATGAAGGGGGTTTGGGCTGGTGGGCCTTTCCGCTTCGCATCCTGATGCTAGATGTGGATGGACTGCTCTTTTCCCTGATGGACGACACCATCCAGTACCGGAATGTGCGGTATCGAATGGCTGCGGGCTTTGCCTGGGGCCGGGAAGATTCCGAAGGCGTCGGGTCCTCAACGGAAGATGCAGTCCGCGCCCTCATGGCCGGCCACCGTCCCATGTCCCTGAGTCTCGGACGATCCTACGACCTTTTGGATCGGATGCATGTCGGCGTGTTGGTTGCCGGGTATCCTGACCTCCTGTTCCGCTTCTCCGTTGCCTACGACGTGGAGTGAGGCCCTTTCGGGCTCAGCGGATCATGGCCACGGCGTCGTGGCCCCATCGCATTCCCAGCGCCGCGCACAATCCCTCCAGGGCCATCTGATCCTCTGCGTCAAAAGCGTCCAGATGGTCCGAATCCACATCCAGTACGGCTATGACCGTTCCGTCGGGAGCCAGGACAGGGACGACGATTTCTGAGCGGGTGGAGGAAGAGCAGGCAATGTGTCCCGGGAACGCTTCCACGTTGGGGACCAGCTGGGTGGACTTTTCGCGTGCTGCAGCGCCGCATACGCCCCTCGAGAACGGGATGTCGATACATCCATGCCCTCCCTGGTAGGGCCCCACCTGCAGATGATTCCTGCGAACCGTACGGTAGAACCCGGTCCAGTGGAAGTGATCGAAGGCATGATGCAGCTCGCACGTTACCGTGGCCATGGCTGCCGTCCAGTCGCAGGGCTCGGAAAGCAGGGCCTGGATACGCTCGAGGACGGGGCGGTAACGCTCCGGAAGGGAAGTGATGGACAGCTGCACGATGGCGAGAGGTTGCGTGGGACAGGGCAGGCCTCCAAACCCGCGATGAACGCGCCGGATCCGGAAATAATGGACGCAAATCCGGCACTTTTGATCGTACCCACATTCAGGAAGGCGGCCGCCGGGCCGTCGCGTTCAACCCCAGTCCCAAGGAGAGGCCGAATCGGGAATGAAGACGGTGATCATCAGCGCAGAACAGACGCTTGAGCTGGTCCATGAGACCCTTCAGAAAAGGTATCCTTCGACGGTGTTTGCCGTGCGCTTGGAAGACGAGATGGACGCTGAGGACGGCATCTGCGGCGTGGATGTCATCTGGGTGGACGGTCCCGCCCGGGATAGGGTGGAGGATATGTTGGACCGTTTCCAGGGCGTGAACTGGAATCCGGCCACCGGCGAACTGCAGTCCCGTTCGCATTACGCCGTCAACGAGGAAGGCGACCTCGTACGCGTCCTCTACAACATCGACTACATCTTCTGCGACGGTCCCATGCTGGCTGAGTCCTCGTTCTGAGGCCACCAGCGCCGTTCTTCAGGAAGGCAGCAGGCACTGCATGATCGTGACGTCGACCCAGGTGTCGTCCACGTTTCCGATTTCTTTCTGGGTGCCTACCACTTCGAAGCCGAACTTCCGATGCATGGCAATGCTTGAGGCATTGGCAGCCCAGATCTTGACCACGATGTGATGGAATCCTGCGGCGGCCGCGGCGTCGAGGAGAGCGGCCTGCAGTCGGCTCCCCAGACCTCGCCCCGTTTCGGACCGTCGGAGGAAAAGTGAGGTCTCGCAGGCTCTGGCATATCCGGGCCGGTCCGAGTAGAACTTGACGATGCCCCAGCCCTGAAGCATGCCCTTCTCGAGCAGCACCAGGAGCGATTCCCGCTCATGAAGCCGCTGCAGCCACTCTTCGACATAGCC
>JAQCDI010000160.1 GCA_027620595.1 Bacteroidota bacterium
GATGATGACAGGAACGAGGACGGCCAGGAGGCCCGGAGCCACCATCTCGCGGATGGCGGCTTTGGTCGAGATGGCCACGCAGCGCTCGTGGTCCGGCTTGGCCGTTCCTTCGCGCAGGCCCGGGATCTCGGCAAACTGGCGACCGACTTCCTTGATCATGTCGGCCGCTGCCCGACCGACGGCGCCCATGGCCATGGCCGAGAACACGTAGGGCAGCATGGCTCCGAGGAGCAGACCGGCCAGGATGGTCGGGTTGGCCACATCGATCGTGGCCACGCCAGCCTGCTGCATGAAGGCCGCGAAGAGCCCCAGGGCCGTAAGGGCAGCCGAACCGATGGCAAAGCCTTTGCCGATGGCCGCCGTGGTGTTGCCGACCGCATCGAGCTTGTCGGTGCGCTGACGGACTTCAGCCGGGAGGTGGGCCATTTCGGCGATACCACCGGCGTTGTCCGAGATCGGGCCGTAGGCGTCAACCGCGAGCTGGATTCCCGTTACGGAAAGCATGCCGACGGCGGCGATGGCAATGCCGTAGAGTCCGGCAAAGTGGAAGGCGCCGATGATGCCGAGGGCCAGGATGATGGCCGGGATACCGGTGGAGTACATGCCGACTCCGAGGCCGGCAATGATGTTGGTGGCCGAGCCCGTGATGGACTGCGTGGCAACGCCCGTTACCGGCTTCTTGTCGGTGGCCGTGTAGTACTCGGTCACGAGACCGATCATCGTACCGGCAGCGAGACCGATGAGTACGGCCCAGAATACGCCGGTAGCGGTGTAATCGAACGTCGTGCCCATGACCGTGGCCGTCCAGGTTGCCGGCAGCATCGTCGTGATGATGAAGTAGGACAGGATGGCCATCAGACCGGCAGCACCGAATTCACCGATGTTGAGGCCATGCTGCGGGTTGCCGCCTTCCTTGACCTTGACGAAGAACGATCCGGCAATGGATACCAGGATGCCCACACCGGCCAGGACCAGGGGCAGGACCACGGCGCTCAATTCGCCGAAGGCACTGTTGGTCATGGCAGGAACCGTCAGGAAAGCCGTGCCGAGCACCATCGTACCGATGATGGATCCGACGTAGGATTCGAAGAGGTCCGCGCCCATGCCGGCCACGTCACCCACGTTGTCGCCCACGTTGTCGGCAATCGTGGCGGGGGTGCGCGGGTCGTCCTCCGGAATGCCTTCATAGACCTTTCCGGCCAGGTCGGCACCGACGTCAGCAGCTTTCGTGTAGATCCCACCGCCGACGCGGGCAAACAGTGCGATCGAGGAGGCGCCGAGCGAGAATCCGGAGATGACGCTGACCACCTTGATGATGTCCCACGTCGTGGCCGCGTCGTAGATGATGAACAGTCCACCGAGGCCCACAACACCGAGACCGACCACCGAGAGACCCATGACCAGACCGCCCGAGAACGCCACGTTCAGCGCCGGTCCGAGTCCCGTACGGGCAGCGTTCGTGGTGCGGACGTTGGCTTTCGTGGCCACGTTCATGCCGATGAATCCGGCCAGCGCACTGCAGAAAGCGCCCACAACGAAGGAAACGGAAATCATCCAGGAGGAACCTTCCTGGGAAGCGTTGGCAAACGCCAGCAGTGCGGCGACGACGACTACGAAGACCACAAGTACGCGGTATTCCTGCCGCAGGAAGGCGCGGGCGCCTTCAGCAATGGCGGTGGCCAGCTCGGCCATGACGTCCGTTCCGACGTCCTGCTTTTTGATCCACTGGGTACGGGTGTACGCATAGAGCAGCGCGATCAGACCCGTTACGGGGACCAGGTAGGTGAGCGTTGTGATGTCCATGGAGACCGGTTTCGATGAGTGTTTGAAGGCCCTCCCCGACGTGGGGGGCCGCTTTGAATATGAATCCGCCGAAATTAGCCCCGGAAGGCCATTTTTAGTATTCGTTAATCAAGAATTCGATTGGTTTCGCATCGGTGTCGGAAGCGCTTCCGGGGGACGTCAGGACACATCGGGCGCCAACCCCCGACGTCTGCAACCCGGGGATCAGCCGTTGAAACGGTTCATGGCCGTCACAATGCCGTCGGTCACGAACGTCAGCGCGGCATCCCGCGCGCGCTCCAGGGACGGATCCACTACCGTGCGCTCCTCGTCCGAGAACACATCGAGCACATAGTCCGCCTGCTGCCCCTGACCGAAATCCTTGCCCACCCCGAAGCGCAGACGCGGAAAGTCGTTCGTATCCAGCCAGTCGATGATGTCATCCAGACCGTTGTGACCGCCGGTGCCGCCTTTCTGCCGGATGCGGATCACGCCCGGATCCAGATGGATGTCGTCCACCAGGACGAGGATGTCCTGCGGGGTGACTCGATGTTTGCGGAGCAACTCCTCAACGGCCAGGCCGCTGCGATTCATCCAGGTCTGCGGTTTGGCCAGCAGCACGGATCGCCCCCGCCAGCGCCCCTCGGCAATGAGCGACTGTCCCTTGGTCTTCCACGTGGCTCCGATGCGCTCGGCCACGGCATCCACGGCCTCGAATCCGATGTTGTGGCGCGTACGGTCGTATTTGGACCCGGGATTACCCAGTCCGATGATGATGCGGAGACTTCCGGCCATGGTGTCTTTTTTGCGGTTGAACCAGCGCATGGGGAAAGAAATCAGGTTCGCCCGAAAAAGAAAAGGACCGGAACCCCAACTTGGGCTCCGGTCCAATTCCAAGGGCTACAGGGTAGGGCCTTATTCGGCAGCTTCCTCGGCCGGAGCGTCGTCGCCACCATCTTCGGCAGCAGCGGCAGCACCTTCCTCTCCTTTTTCCTCGTCGTCATCGAGGGCGATGATCTGACGGGGACGACGGATGGAAACGAGCGGGGAATCTTTCGGGGCCAGGATTTCGAATCCTTCCGACTCCATGTCCCGCACCAGGATGCGCTCACCGATCTTCAGGCCCGTCACATTGATGGCGATGGACTCGGGCAGCTGTGACGGCAGGCAGCGGACGGAGATCTTGTGGATGAACTCCTGCTGGACACCACCGTTGCGCACGCCGCGGGCTGTACCCACATAGTGCACAGGGATACGCACTTTCACTTTTTCCTTCGGGTTCAGCACCACGAAGTCCGCGTGGATGACCCGATCCGTGACTGGGTGCATCTGAAAATCCTTCAGGACGCAGTCGTAGGTCTTGCCGTCAATGACGACATGGACGCGATGGAATTTGTCCGTGTAGATGAGGTCGCGCAGGGCGAGCTCCGGGACCTGGAACGTGCGGGGCTCCTCGCCTTGTCCGTACAGCACGCAAGGGACTTCTTCAGCCCGGCGGGCAGAACGCGACTGCGACTTACCGGCTTCGCGCGCCTTGGCTTCGAGCGTGATGACTTCCATGACTTCTTTACCGTTGTGTGTTTCGTTGGATATCAGGAATCGAACAGGGTCGAGATCGATTCGTCAGTGTAGATGCGGCGAATGGCGTCCGCAAAGAATTCCGATACGCTGACCACCTGGATCTTGTCCAGGCTGCGACGCAGCGGGATGGTGTCCGTTACGACCAGGCGGGAAATGGCCGACTGTTCGATCCGATCATAGGCAGGGCCGGAGAGCAACGCATGCGTGCCCGCGGCCAGGATTTCGAGGGCTCCTGCATCACGCAGCGCCTTGGCCGCGTTGGTCAGGGTGCCGGCCGTATCGATCATGTCGTCGATGAGGACGGCGTTCTTGCCTTCGACCTCACCGATGATGTGCATGACCTCGGCCACATTCTGCGTCGGACGACGCTTGTCGATGATGGCCAGCCCGGCGCCAAGCTTCTTGGCGTAGGAACGGGCCATCTTCACGCTGCCCACGTCCGGCGCCACGACAACCAGGTTGTCCAGGTGGAGCTTGCGGAAGTAGTCGGCAAAGACCGCACTTCCGTAGAGGTGATCCACGGGGACATCGAAGAAGCCCTGGATCTGGGAAGCATGCAGGTCCATCGTGAGGACCCGGTCCACACCGGCCGTCGTGAGCATGTTGGCCATGAGCTTGGCAGCAATGGACACGCGGGGCTGGTCTTTGCGCTCCTGCCGGGCATACCCAAAGTACGGAATGACGGCGGTGATGCGGCCGGCCGAGGCGCGGACAGCAGCGTCGACCATCAGGAGGAGCTCCATCCAGTTGTCGGCCGACGGATGCGTGCTCTGGATCAGGAACAGGTCACTGCCGCGGATCGACTCCTCGTAGTGGACGTAAATTTCCCCGTCGGAGAAATTCTTGATCTCCACCTGCCCGAGCTCCTGTCCGAACGCCTGCGCGATGGACCGGGCGAGGGCCGGATTGGACCGTCCTGCAAAAAGCTTTATGGGCTGTGACTGATTCATTTCCTGGTCGTGGACCGCGGATCGTTGCTGGCTGGTTCCGGCTGTTCGGGCCGGGGGCCTGTTGTTGCCCGGGGAGGATTCGAACCTCCACCGACGGCTCCAAAGGCCGCTGTCCTGCCATTAGACGACCGGGCATGGTGCGTGGGTGGCACCCGTACACCCGGTGTCACGAAAGCACTTTCGCACACGGGGTACAGACCTGAAAAAATAGGGACACAGGCCAGCGAAGGCAACGCCGGGAGCATGCCCACATCTTCAACCGCGTAAAATTCACGGGTTCTCCCGAGGTACACCTGCACCTTGGACACTGGGGAAGTCCACCGTTCAGTGGTCGAAACGATGCATGACTTCCATCACGGCTTCCGTGTCGATGGCGTCCACCGTGCCCCGGTGCCCCGTCACCGTGGTGGCGCGGAACAGCGAATTCAGGATGGCTTCTTCGGTGGCTTCGACCGCGGCCTGGAAGAGCGGAGACAGGTCGTCGTTGTCCAGTCCGTTCTGGCTGACACGATCCTGTCCGCGGCGAACGGATTCGGCTGTGGAGAAGGCCACGGCATAGTCTCCGCTTCCATTGGATGCGGGCGAACCCGTCCGGCCGATGGCCAGCATGGCCCGGGCCGCCAGACGTTCCAGATTGCGATCCGACAGGGGCGCATCGGTGGCGATCACCACGATGATCGATCCATCGGCGTCCCCACGATCCACGACGTTGCTCATGAAGTAGCGCCCGAGCTCCTCCCCTACCGGCACGCCGTCCACCCGCAGGATGCCGCCGAAATTGGATTGTACCAGCACACCGACCGTCCATCCCCCCACCCTTTCCGGCAAGACGCGGCTGCTGGTCCCGATGCCGCCTTTCCATCCGAAAGCCACCGTGCCGCGGCCGGCACCGACACTGCCCTCCGCCACCGGTCCCGAAGCCGCATCCCGGATGGCCTGCACGATGGTTTCCGAGCGGAGGTGCCGGCCGCGGATGTCGTTCAGGAAGCCGTCATTGGTTTCCCCGACCACGGCATTCACGCTCCGCACATTCTCGTTGCCCGGCTGCTCCAGCGTCCAGCCGATGACCGCTTCCATTCCCTGCGGAACGGAAAGCGTGTTGACCAGCACGATGGGCGTTTCCAGCTCCCCCAGCTCTATGATCTGGGTCGAACCCGCAAATTTGCCGTATCCGTTGCCCTGGAAGAAGCCCGCCGGGACCCGGTCCCGATACAGGTTGCCTGCGTGCGGCAGAACGGCCGTGGCGCCGGTCTGGACCGAATCCCCGCGCACCAGGGTCACGTGCCCCACACGGACGCCGGCCACATCGGTGATGGCGTTCCACGTTCCGGGTTCCAGGATCCCCGGTTCGATGCCCAGGTCGCGGGCCCTCGGGCGGTCTGCATCCCGGTCCGGGCGAACCGAGATCGATACGGAGGTGCTGGACTGGGCCTGGATGGCCTCGGGAGAGCCGGCAAGCAACACGAAGAGAAGCAGTGCAGTGGGACAGAAGATTCGCATCGGGGAATTGCGGATGGCGGGGACAAGTCGGCGGACCGGGAATATAATCGGGCCCCAGGCTTCCACCACCGCGCTCCAATGCCCACCGAATCTTCTCCCCGCCCCCTCATGATCGGCATCCTGGGCGGCATGGGCCCCCAGGCAGGATTCGATCTGGCCAGCGTCATCACGGCCGAGACCCGGGCCTCGCGGGACCAGGACCACTTGCCTTTGATCGTATGGAGCCACCCGGGCGTCCCTGATCGCACGGCCTGGCTTTCGGACCGCTCCGCCCCCGACCCGGCACCGGCCATGGTGGACGGCTTCCTGGCCCTGGAGCGGGCGGGCGCCGGCGTGGCCGGCATGGCTTGCAACACGGCGCACACCCCCGCACTGTTCGACCGGGTCCGCCATGCGCTCGGCCACGCCGGCGCCCGCATCCGCATCCTGCACCTGATCGAAGAGACCGTGGCAGGCATCCGCAGCGCCCATCC
>JAQCDI010000161.1 GCA_027620595.1 Bacteroidota bacterium
CATTGCCGTGCCCAACCCCCAAACCGATCCCGGCCCCGAAACGCTGGGTCTGGCCACCGCCGTCATGCCCTCCCTGGCTGATGTCCCTGATCTGATAACCCGTTGGATCGCATGACCTTTCGTTTGCTGCTTCTCCTGCTTTTCGTGCCCGCGGCTGCCGCCCAAAAGGCTCCCCAGCCCGTTCTGCCGCAGGGTCCGACAACCACCCATTTCCTGGAAGAACTGGACCTGCGGCTCGAGGACGCGACCGGTAAGGTGGTCAGCCTGAAGGCCCGTTCCAACGGATTCGACTATGCGCCCGGCGACTGGTACGGGCAACGCGCGGATTCGGGGTTCTACCATCTCGGCGACCTGACGCTGCGGGTACGTGCTGCCGACGGCGGGCTTTCTACCTGGTCCAGTGCCCGGTCACATGCGCAGCCCGAAGCACTGGCCGCTCCAATGGCAGCTTCGGACCTCAGCGCCCTGTTCGAGGGCAGCGGTCTGCGGATCATCCGCCGGTGGGAAAACAGGGATGGAGACCTTGCACTGGTGTTCGAGCTGACCAACACCCGGAATGAGCCTGTCATGATCGAAGGCCTGGGCATTCCCATGGTGTTCAACAACATCCTGCACCGTCGATCGCTCGAAGAAGCCCACGCCGTGGCCTCCTTCCACGACGCGTACATCGGGCAGGACGCCGGATACGTGCAGGTCATCCGGCTCGATGGCACCGGACCGGTCCTGACGGTTACTCCCCTGGACGGCACGCCCCTCGAAGCGTGGCGTCCCCTGCTCGACGACCGGACCCCCCGCAACACGACGCACGAGGGCTTCTACGCCTGGACGGCGCACAGCGCGGCCTGGCAGGAGAACGAATGGAAAGGGGCCACCCCTTGGAACAACGGATCCGCCGGCGTCCTGGGCCCCGGCGAATCGGCCACCTATGGTGTGCAGTTTTCCCTGGCACCGTCCGTGCGCGAGGTGGAATCCCATCTGCGGGACCTCGGCATGCCGGTGGCCGTGGGGCTGCCGGGCTATGTCCTTCCCAAGGGGGATACGCATCAGTTGTTCGTGGATGCGGACGCGGCCGTGGAACGCGTCCAGGTCGAACCTCCGGGTGGTGTGGACGTCGTGAAGCAGGCTGCCGGGCATTACGCAGTAGCAGGTCGCTCCTGGGGCCGGGCCCGCGTGACCATCGATTACTCGGATGGCCGGCAGCAGACCGTGCACTACACCGTCATCAAGGGCGCGGCCGAAGTGGTCGCGGACATGGGCCGCTTCTACTTCAATGAGCAGTGGTTCGATGACGTGCGCGACCCCTTCGGCCGCGCCCCCTCCGTGATCAGCTACGATTACACCAACCGACGCCAGGTCACCGAGGACAATCGCGCCTGGATTGCCGGGCTCGGGGATGAAGGCGGCTCTGGCTCGTGGCTGGGTGCGGCGATGAAGCAGCTCATCCAGCCGGACGCCGACGAAATCGCCAAGCTGCAGCGCTTCGTCGACGAAACCCTGTGGGGCGGATTGCAATACGCGGACGGGCCACTCAAGTATGGCGTACGCAAGAGCCTCTTCTGGTATGACCCGGAGGGTGTGCCCGAAGGCACGTATACCGATTCGATTGGATACGGCGGCTGGTCAAGCTGGAGCAAGGAGCACGCCGCCACCGTGGAGCGCTCCTACAACTATCCACACGTGGCGGCGCTCTACTGGACCATGTACCGGCTGGCGCGCACAACCGAAGGCCTCGTGTCGAACCACGATTGGGCGTGGTACCTCGAACGGGCGCACGAAACGGCCGAGGCCATGGTTCGCCTGGCCCCCCATTACGCCCAGTTCGGGCAGATGGAGGGTACGGTGTTCCTGCGCATCCTCGAGGATCTCGGGCGCGAGGGCTGGACCGATCGGGCGGCGCAGCTCGAGGCCACGATGCGGTCGCGGGCCGACCTGTGGGCCAGCCTTGGCTTTCCGTTCGGCAGCGAAATGGCGTGGGATTCGACGGGTCAAGAAGAAGTGTATGCCTGGTCCCGGTATTTCGGATTCGAGGACAAGGCGCTCGTAACCCTCAACGCCATCCTGGCCTACATGCCGGCCCTTCCCCACTGGGGCTACAACGGCAGCGCGCGTCGGTACTGGGATTTCTGGTACGCGGGTCACCCGGCCACCTCGCGCCTCGAGCGGCAGTTGCATCATTATGGCTCGGCGCTCAACGCGCTACCCGTCTTGCGTGCCTACCGCGATGATCCGCAGGATTGGCACCTGCTGCGGATCGGGTATGCGGGCATGATGGGCGCGCTGGCCAACGTCACCGAAGACGGGTTCGCCCCGGCTGCCTTTCATGCCTATCCACAGACGCTGGCCAATGATGGCTACTCGGGAGACTACGGCCCCGGCTTCCTGGGCCATGTGCTGAATGTAGCCTCCTTCCTGGTCCAGCACCCGGCGTACGGATGGCTGGGTTTCGGGGGCCAGGTGGCGCAGGTGGGCAACGTGGTGACCCTGCGTCCGACGGACAGCGCGCGGATGCGTGCCTTCCTGGCACCGGCCAACGCCTGGATCGAGCTCGATGCCGGTGGCATTCAGGCGGTCCAGTACAACCCGGAATCGATCATTCTGGAACTCGACCCCGCCTCTGAGACGGTCCCCCGGGCGTACCTGCGCATCGAAGGGGCCTGGGCACCTGCCGAAAGCCTTCCAATGGAGCGCGGCGCCTGGGTCATCGAACTCGCGCAGCAGACCTCGGTCACCCTTGTGCCGCGGTAACCCTACTGGCCGTAGTAGGCGCCCTCGCCGTGCTTGCGCTGCCAGTGCTTGTCGATCAGGCTGGCCTTCAAGGCCTCCGCCGAAGGGTTGAGCTGCTCGGTCAGCAGCGCCATGCGGGCGATTTCCTCGAGGATCACGCTGTGGTAGACGGCTTTGGCCGCGGACAGGCCCCACGTGAACGGTCCGTGGCCGCCCACGAGCACCATCTCCACCTCGGCCGCCGAGAGGCGGTTCGCCCGGAAATGATCCACGATCTGCCTGCCCGTCTCGATCTCGTAGTCCCCGCGGATGCGCTCATCCTCCATCGGCGCCGTGCAGGGCACAGGTACGGTAAGGTGGTCGGCGTGGGTGGTCCCGTAGACCGGAATCTCGCGCAACGCCTGCGCCCAGGCCACGGCGTGCGTCGAGTGCGTGTGGGCAATCCCACCGATGCCATCAAACTCCCGATACAGGACGGCATGCGTGTTCGTGTCCGACGAAGGCCGCAACTCCCCGTCCACGACCTGCATGTCGAGGTCCACGACCACCATGGACGCCGGGGAGAGCTCGGCGTAGGGCACACCCGAGGGCTTGATGGCAAAAACACCCGCAGCCCGGTCGATGGCGCTGGCGTTGCCGAAACTGGCCACAACCAGACCCGATTCAAACAAGGCCATGTTGGCTGCGTAGGCGGCCTCCCGCATGGCGGCAAAGTCGGACATGGGCGCGGCCCCGAGTTGTTGAATGCGTGGGGGTGAATGGATATACTGACCCGGCCCGCAACTTCGTGCTTCCGGCCCGCATTATCCACCCGCCTCCCGTCATGCGCTCCACCCTTTTCGCGGCCGTTCTCTGTCTGGCCCTCCTGCCGGCCTCCGCCCAGCCCTGGACGGGGGACAATGCCCGGGAAGCCGTAGCGGGACAGGTAGATCCCCTCGTCAACGGGTTCGCCCTCTCCGATGTCCGCCTCCTGGAAAGTCCCTTCCTGACGGCCATGGAGAAGGATGCCGAGGTGCTTTATGCCCTCGACCCCGATCGCCTGCTCCATGGTTTCTTTACCGAATCGGGCCTGGAGCCGAAAGCGGAAGGCTACGCCGGCTGGGAGCGGGATGGTCTTGGGGGCCATACACTTGGCCACTATCTCTCGGCCACCTCAATGTATTTCGCGGCCTCCGGCGACTCGGGCATCCTGCCGCGGATCGATTACATCGTCCGCGAAATGGCCTCCATCCAGCAGCACCGAGGGGACGGGTACGTGGCGGCCATTCCGAGCGGGGATTCGCTCTGGACCGCCGTCAAGAACCGCAACATGCAGACCAGCGGTTTCCGGCTCAACGGCGTCTGGGCGCCCTGGTACACGATGCACAAGCAGCTGGCCGGCCTACTCGATGCGTATTGGAACGCAGGCAATGACCGCGCCCTCACAGTTGCCAAAGGCCTGGCGGACTGGGCCATCGAAACGACGTCCGCGCTCGACGAGGCGGATTGGCAGAACATGCTGGTGTGTGAATACGGCGGCATGAACGAGGCCCTGGCCAACCTCTATGGCGTGACCGGGGACGAGCGCTACCTGGCCCTGTCCCGGAAATTCCACGACACGCGGGTTCTGCACCCCCTGGCCGAGGGCATCCCGGACCTGACGGGCCTGCACGCCAACACCCAGATCCCCAAGGTCATCGGCGTGGCGCGGCAGTATGAGCTCATCGGGGATGATTCCCTGCGCACGGTGGCCGACTTCTTCTGGGAGCAGATGGTGGACGACCACTCCTACGTGATCGGGGGCAACAGCATGGGCGAGTACCTCGATGAGCCCGGCAAGCTGAGCGACCGTCTCGACGCCACCACGGCCGAAACCTGCAACACGTACAACATGCTGCGCCTGACGCGGCATCTCTTCACGCTCGACCCCCGTGCGCGCTACGCCGAGTACTACGAGCGCGCGCTCTACAACCACATCCTGGCCTCGCAGGACCCGCAGACGGGCATGTTCACCTATTACATGTCCCTCAAGCCGGGCCACTACAAGACCTACTCCACCCCCGAGGGCGCCTTCTGGTGCTGCTTCGGGTCCGGGATGGAGAACCACGTACGCTACGGGGAGGCCATCTATTTCCACTCGGAGCGCAATCTGTGGGTGAACCTTTTCATCCCCTCCGTGCTGACCTGGAAAGCCCAGGGCGTGACCCTGACGCAGGAGACCACCTTCCCGGATTCCGACCGGATCCGCTTTACCGTGAATACGGGCGAACCGTCGGCCTGGACGTTCCACTTGCGTATCCCGGCGTGGGTGTCCGCAGCGGCCGAGGTGTCGGTCAATGGCGAACCGGTTTCCTTCCCGTCGGCAACAGGCACCTACCTCGAACTGGCCCGGACCTGGGCCGATGGGGATGTGATCGATGTGCGCCTGCCGATGTCCTTGCGCTTGGAGGCCATACCGGACAACCCGGACCGTGTGGCGCTGCTGTACGGACCGGTGGTACTTGGCGGAGCGCTGGGATCGGATGGCATGCCCGATGGGGGCGCCTACGCGGATTCGGATACGGAATTCATTGAGCAGCCCACGCCGGATGTGCCCGTGCTCGTAGCCGGTCGGGATCGTCTGGAAGACTGGATCCTGCCGGTGGCCGGAGAGGCGCTGACGTTCAACACCGTGGGTGCCGGTCGGCCGGAGGATGTCGTGCTCAAACCGTTCTACCGGATCCATCACGAGCGCTACTCCATCTACTGGGACCTCTTCGACGAGGCCGGATGGGCCCGCGAGCAGGACGCCTACACCGCCAAACGCGCGGCCGAGCGGGCCATCGAGGAGGCCACGATCGAGAACGTGCGCCTCGGCATCATGCTCGTCGAGCAGGAGCATCAGTTTGAAGGTGAGCGCTCGGATTCGGGCGTGGCCTTCGGCGCCAAATTCCGTGAGGCGTCGCCCGGCGGCTGGTTTGCCTTCGATATTGCCGTGGATCCGGCGGCCGCCACGGACCTGATGTGTACCTACTGGGGCGGTGACCGTGGCGGCCGCCGCTTCTCGATTGCGGTCGACGGGACGGCGGTAGCCGAGCAGGTACTCGATTTCGACGCCCCCGGTGCCTTCTTTACCGTCCGCTACCCATTGCCCGCCGAACTCACCAGCGGCCGGGACACGGTTCGCCTCCGATTCGATTCCGTGGAGCGCGGCCGCGTGGGCCGCGTCTTCAATTGCCGTACCCTGCGGCGCTAACGCTCTCCTATCCTCATGCGCACACCCACCAAGCCCGTAACGTTGGGCGTCATTGTCGGCAACCGCGGTTTCTTCCCGCATCACCTCTGTTCGACCGGCCGAAAGCAGGTTCTCCAGGTCCTGGAGGACGCGGGCATCAAGGCGGTTATTGTCGACGCGGACGCCACGAACAACGGCGCCATCGAAAGCCTGCAGGAGGCGCGCCTGTGCGGGGACCTCTTCAAGGCCCACCGGGACGAGATCGACGGCATCCTGGTCACCTTGCCCAACTTCGGGGACGAGCGGGCCATCGCCAACACGATCCGTTTTTCGGGTCTTGATGTGCCGGTCCTCGTGCATGCCTT
>JAQCDI010000162.1 GCA_027620595.1 Bacteroidota bacterium
TCGCTGCGGCGGTAGAACTGGTTCGGGTCATCCTTGGAGTTGAACCGCTCATGGAGCTGCACCTTGGAGCCGAAGGTCTGGTTGGCCCGCAGATTGATGTCGTGCAGTTCCTGCGAGACGAGGTTCGATCCGATGATGTAGACGTAATCGGTATCGGCATCCGGGTGGGTCGGATCGATGCGACCGATCATGTCGATGTTGAGGTTGGTAACCGTTTGTTCAAGCGGCACAATGGGATCGCGATCCGTATAGAATGCCGAACCCAGCAATCCCTTTTCTTCGCCGGAAACGTTCAGGAAGATGACACTACGCCGGGGACCGAATCCGTCTTGGCGCGCCTTTGCAAACGCTTCGGCAATTTCCAGGACGGTGACCGTGCCGGACCCGTCATCGTCGGCGCCGTTGAAGATCGTGTCTTCGCCACCCGTGCCCGGTTGCATTCCGACGTGGTCGTAGTGCGAAGAGATGACCACGAACTCATCCTTCAGCACCGGGTCGGACCCTTAGATGAAGGCCACGACATTTTCCGAGGACACTTCATTGACCCGATTGCGGACGTCTGCTGTCAACGTCGACCCGGTGGCAAAAACGACCGGTTTCAGGGTCCGGTCAATCTCCGCCTGCACGGTGCGGATGTCACGTCCGGCCAGAGCGGAAGCCATTTCGGCAGAAATGGCAAGGACCGTGGGGAATCGGCCTCTGGCGGGACCGGAAGGCGGATCCAGCGACAGGGACCCCACGCCGGCCTGGGAGCCATTGGCCTGTTCAGCAGCCAGTTCGGCCACGGAACCGGACCGGGGCGACAGGTCTCCTACCATCAGGACACCGGCCGGGGCGGCTTCCGAGTTGCCGAAGAACGCCCGCAATTTGTTGAATCGGCCGGTGGTCCACGTGGACAATGCGTTTCCTTCCGTGGGCAGGAGACTGGTTTCCGCGTCCGACATCGGTTCGTCCGCCAGCATCATGATCCATTTCCCGGTCAGATCTATACCTGCGGCTGAGAGCGCGGAAAAATCGTTGTATCCGAGATCGTCGTCACCGATGCCGTATCCGGCAAAAACGACCTCGCCGGACTGCGTCCCGGCGCCGCCGAACAGGGTATAGAAAGAGCCATCGGTTTCTGTGCCACCGAAGACGTGTTCTTTGTTGCCAACCGTGACAACGGCCTTTTCAAAGCGGGACTGGTACAGAGGGAAAGGTTGGAGGTAGGCCTTCGGACTACGCGGGTCTGCGGTTTCCATCGTGCCTTTCGGTGCCAATCCCATCCGGCGGTACTGACCAGCCAGATATTCCGCGGCAAGCTTCTGACCGCGGGCGCTGGTTTCCCTGCCCTCAAAGAAGTCGGAGGCAAAGAAATACAGGTGTGCGGCCAGGTCGTCGGCGGTGATGGTCTGCAGGTAGCGCGCCACCAGATCCGGATTTTCGAAGGTGGTCGGGGTATCCCCGGGCTCGGCGATGACCGGAGCGCGGTCGGTCTGCTGAGCCAGGGAGGGCGTTGCCAGAAGCAGGAGGCTCAGCAGGTACGTTGTAAGAGACGTTTTCATGTCAGGTTGGATCAGATTGGACGAATTCGGTCGTCTCTCCGTGATGGTCTGGGGGGCGCCCATGGCCGATCAGGCCAGGCACTGACGCTTGTTGAGGTAGGCGAGCAGGGCAGTGGAATACGGTTCGGCCGTATCCAGCTCGATGAAGTCGATGTTGCGTTCCCGGCACTTCTCCCGGAAACGGTTGGTGAAGGCGGTAACGGCCTCGGCATAGTTGGCGCGCAGCTGCGAGGGCTGCAGGGACATCTCCTCGCCGGTTTCCATGTCCACGAATTGCATCGGTACATCGGGAAAACGGAATTCCCGCTCCGTTTCCGATTCGAGGATGTGGAAGACCAGGACTTCATGTCCACGGTAGCGGAGATGGCGCAATGAATGAAGCAGGGCGTCGTGTTCGGCGATATTCTCGAACAGGTCGGTGATGATGACCACCAGCGAACGCCGACCGATCCGCTCGGCCACCTCATCGAGTACCGAGGCTGCACTCGTTTTCTGGCTTTGGCCTTGGCCTTCGGATAGACGCTGGAGCGTGGCGAGCAATTCCCGTACATACCCCTGGGTGCTCTTCGGAGGACGCAGGGTGTGGATGGTCTCGTCGAATGCAATCAGGCCCGTGGCATCCCGCTGACGGGCCATGATGAAGTGCAACGCTCCGGCCAGGTAGGCGCCATATTGCAGCTTCGAGAGTTTGGCGGCGTGGCGGTACCGCATGGAAGCCGACGTGTCCAACACCACGTAGTGGCGCAGGTTGGTTTCCTCTTCGTACTGCTTCACATAGTGCCGGTCCGTCTTGCCGTAGACCTTCCAATCCACGTGGCGAAGTTCGTCGCCGGGGTTGTAGGGTCGATGCTCGGCAAATTCAACGGAAAAGCCGTGGTAAGGGCTCTTGTGCAGACCGGTGATGAATCCTTCCACGATGAGCCGGGCCCGCAGCTCCATGTTCGAGATCTGGCTTACGAAGGCCGGATCGAGATACTTGAGCGAGGCGAGGGAATCGGACACGTTGACCGGGATTGTCGATTGAACGGTTTGGGGGTCCCCGGATATACGAAGCCCCGGGCGAGGGTTCCACCGGGGGTATCCCGTCTTTACGAAAGATCCGATCAAGAGTGTCGGCGAATGCGTTGGTTTGGCGTACATTCTGCGCCATGGAGGCCAACGACATCATCAAGGCACAACTGCTGGACGCCCGGGATCTGGAGCGCACGCTGCACCGGATGGCGAGGCAGTTGGTGGAGATGTTTGCGCCGGACGAGGATGGTGCAGGGCGATTCGGCCTGATCGGGATGCAGACCCGTGGCGTGTATCTGGCCCGCCGTCTGCAGCGCATCATGTCCGAAGTGGACGGCATCGATGTCCCACTGGGTGTGCTGGACGTGACGATGTACCGCGATGATTTCCGGATGCGCATGAAACAGCCGGTAGTGCGGGAAACGAAGATTGATTTCGACGTGGACGGTCGTCACCTGGTGCTCGTGGACGACGTGCTGTATACCGGCCGAACGGTGCGGGCCGGGTTGGACGCACTGACCGATCTGGGGCGTCCGGCTTCCGTACACTTCCTGGTGATCGTGGACCGGGGACACCGTGAGCTTCCCATCAAAGCGGATTTCGTGGGACGAAAAGTCCCCACGCTCCCCGGAGAAGAGGTCCGGGTGAGGGTCCAGGAGCTGGACGGGAAGGAAGGGGTCTGGCTGGTCGATCATCCCAACACTGAGGGAAACAACGCCTGATCCTATGACCGAATCCACGGCCCATTCCGAGAATCAGCCAACCGAAGGCGGACTGAAACATCGTCATTTGCTGGGCCTGGAGGGCTATTCGGCAGGGGAAATCCATCTCATCCTGGAAACGGCGCGCCAGTTCCGGGATGTCCTTGATCGACCCATCCGGCGCGTTCCGACCCTGCGGGGCATCACGGTGGTCAACCTGTTCTTCGAACCCTCGACCCGCACCCGCATTTCGTTCGAATTGGCCGAAAAGCGCCTCTCGGCGGACACGGTAAATTTCACGGCCTCCGGATCGTCGGTCAGTAAGGGCGAAACGCTCAAGGACACGGCGCAGAACATCGAGGCCATGAAAATCGACATGGTCGTCCTGCGCCACGTGTCTGCCGGCGCGCCTCATTTTCTTACGCGTTGCGTGGACGCAGTGGTGATCAACGCGGGAGACGGGGCGCACGAACATCCGACGCAGGCCCTGTTGGACATGCTCACGATCAGCGACCATCTTGGATCGCTCGAGGGACGCAACATTTCCATCATTGGAGACATTCTCCACAGCCGGGTTGCCCGATCCAATATCCATGGCCTGTTGGCTGTCGGTGCCAACGTGACAATCTGCGGACCGAATCCCCTTTTGCCGCGTCACCTGGAGGAAATGTCTCCGAATGGACGGGTCCGGGTTACCCACCGGCTCGACGAAGCACTGGAAGGAGCCGATGTGGCCATGGCGCTGCGCATCCAGATGGAACGACAGGGCCGTAACCTCTTCCCGAGCACCCGGGAGTACCACGAGCAGTATGGCATCCGCCTGGAACACCTGGACCGATACCCCGACCTGCTCGTCATGCATCCGGGCCCGGTGAACCGCGGTGTGGAATTGGCCTCGGAAGTAGTGGACCATGAGCGGGCAGTCATCCTGAACCAGGTGACCAACGGAGTGGCCGTTCGCATGGCCGTGCTGTACCTGCTTTCCGGATCCCGGGTCGCTGAGTGACCAGGCGGCCGGAAAACCGGTTCGCCCCGTTCAGTCCGCCCCGTCCCGTCCAGTCCGTCATTGAATCGCCGACGCACCCCATGAAGGATCCGGTCCGGAGGAAGCAAGTAGCCGACACGCCCGAAGAACGGGTTCGCCAGGCCGTCCTCACGATGCTCATGGATCACCTGGGTATCCCGGCCTCCCTGATGGCGGTCGAGAAAGGAATCCGGGTGCAGGACATGGTCCGGCGACCCGACATCGTTGTTCACGACAGGCAGGGGAAGCCCTGGATGGTTGTTGAATGCAAGGCTCCTGGCGTCCGGCTTTCCCAGGATACCATGGATCAAGCGGCGGGGTACAATCGACGTCTGGGTGCGCCGTACCTTTTCGTCACCAACGGCACCGATCATCGTTGTGCCCACATCCAGGAAGAGGGTATCGTGTTCCTGGAGACTCTTCCATCGTTTCCCGCCACCTGATCCTTGTTCCATGCCGTTCCTTTCCGAACTTCAGATTGCCCTGGCCGCTGTCCGGGAAGCTGCCGAGTTGTGTGGTGAGGTGCAGCAGCAAATGGATCCCGGTGCCATTGAGAAGCTGGATCGGAGCCCGGTGACGATAGCCGATTTCGGAAGTCAGGCCTTGATCTGCAGCCGCTTGCGACGGGCATTTCCGGACGATCCGATCATTGCCGAGGAAACGTCCACGTCCCTTCGGACGGTCGAGGGTGCCGAGACGGCCGATCGCATGGTGCGACACGTGCGCATGCTTCGGCCGGACGCATCGAAAGAGCAGGTCCTGGATTGGATCGATCTCGGAAACCACAAAGCACATGCGCCCCGATATTGGACGCTGGATCCTATTGACGGGACAAAGGGATTCCTCAGGGGAGATCAGTATGCCGTGGCGTTGGCGCTGATCGTGCAGGGACAGGTTGTGGTGGCTGCCGTAGCGTGTCCCAATCTTTGCCTGGAGGGTCATCCCGACCAACGGGGGGTAGTGGCGGGGGCCATCAAGGGACAGGGTACCACCTTGTACCGGCTCCAGGATATGGAGCCCCTCGGGTCGGCTTCCGTGACGGCAACCGCGGACCCGGCCGAAGCGCGATTCTCGGAATCCGTCGAGTCGGCACATACGTCACATTCCCAGTCCGCGCTCATTTCCCGGCTTCTGGGCATCACCCGACCCGCCACCCGACTGGATTCGCAGGCCAAGTACGTGGTCGTGGCGGCCGGGGACGCGGACATCTACCTGCGCCTGCCTTCGGATCGCCGCTACATCGAGAACATCTGGGACCATGCCGCCGGCATGCTGCTGGTCGAGGAGGCAGGAGGTCGGGTGACGGACACCCGTGGCGAGGACCTGGACTTCGGCCACGGATTCCAATTGTTCCACAACCGCGGCATCCTCGTAACCAACGGTCGCCTGCACAGCATGATGCTGAAGGCCATCGCGGATATCGCACCAGAAGAAGGGGAATAGGACCCGGAAGCGGGGTCATCCCGGAAAATCAGTGCTGTCCGAAGGCCTCTTTGAGGCGCCGACAGGCTTCTTCGAGCACATCCATCTCCTTGGCAAAGCAGAATCGAAGGCAGGAGGCCCCATCTGCTTCGTCGGCATAGAAGGATCGACCAGCCACCGTGCCTACGCCCGCCCGTTCGACGAGCGTCCGGCTGGCTGCCATGTCGTCGGAAAAACCGTCGAACCGATCGCGAAGCGGGGAAAAATCGGCCAGAACGTAGTACGAGCCCTGTGGCCACGGCACGATGAAGCCAAGATCCTCCAGCGTGCGGCACATGAGTGTGCGCTTGCGGTCGTAGGCTGCTGCCATGTCCCGGAAGTAGGCGTCGCTCATGCGGAAGGCCTCTGCCACGCCATGTTGGAGGGGCGTCGGGGCACATATGTAGATCAGGTCCGAAAGCAATCCCATCTTCGAGATGATCGGCTCAGGTCCGATGGCATACCCAAGGCGCCAGCCGGTCATGTTGTAGGTCTTCGAAAAGCCG
>JAQCDI010000163.1 GCA_027620595.1 Bacteroidota bacterium
GGTTTAGGAGGAGGCGTCGGGGGAACGATGCTGGTATCGACGACGCTCCAGCGAGCGGGTTTCGTCGATGATGCGTTCGAAGAGCCGTCGCACCGCCTCGTCCTCGAGCGGGCCGTCATTCTGGGTCAGGACGTTGGCGAGCACGCTCTTTTCCCGCTCAGGAACGTAAATCGGCAAGCCGAGCTGCTGTTTCACGTGTCCGATGGCATTGGCGCTCTGGCTACGCTCGTTGAGAAGGGCCAGGATGATCGTGTCGATCAGGTCGATCCGGTCCCGCCACGCAGCAATTACTTCCGCAGCGGCCTCATCGCCAGGCTTTTCCTGTCGGCGGAGCGCCTCGAGGCGGGTCATTATATCGTCGAATCGGTTCATCCGAGGGCGAGCGAAGGATCAGCGGTGATGGTCAGCGGGCTTTCCACGCCCTCGCGCCATAGCTGGAAGCCGGCCATGGCAATCATGGCCGCGTTGTCCATGCAGTAGGCAAGGGGAGGAACATGAAGGGTGCCTCCCCAGGAGGAAACCAGTTCCGTCAGTCGGTTACGGAGTCGGCTGTTGGCACTGACCCCCCCAACGAGCCCGAGTTCCTGCAATCCTTCGTCCCGCATCGCTTTCTTGACCGGTGCCACGAGCATATCCACGACCGCCTCCTGGAACGAAGCGCACAGATCGTCCATGTGCTGCTCCATGTAGGCCGCCCTTTTCTCTTCCGGCACAGCGTTCAGGTGGTAGAGGACGGCCGTCTTGATGCCGGAAAAGGACAGGTCGTATCCGGCGAGCCGGGTTCGCGGGAAGGCCTGGAAGGAGGGATCGCCGTTGGCGGCACGCCGGTCGATCTCCGGTCCGCCGGGATAGGGAAGACCCAACAGTTTGCCCACCTTGTCGAACGCTTCTCCTGCGGCATCGTCCCGCGTGCGACCCAAGAGCCGGGTCTGCCCTGGCGCATCGACCCGCATGATCTGGGTGTGACCACCGCTGACGATGAGGCAGGCATGCGGGAAGGCGGGTCCCTGTCCTTCGAGGAAGAGGCTCGCCAGGTGCCCGTCGAGATGATTCACACCCACCAGCGGGATGCCCAGTCCGAGGGAGAGAGCCTTGGCGAAGGAGACGCCCACCAGCAGGGAACCCACCAATCCGGGACCGATCGTTACGGCCACAGCGTCGAGATCGGTGCGGTGCAGGCCGGCCTCCCGAAGGGCGCGGTCGACGACGGGCACGATGGCCCGCTCGTGGGCCCGGGAGGCCAGTTCGGGCACCACCCCTCCCCAGTCGGCATGCTCGAGCTGCGTGGAAACGACACTCGACAGCAGTTTTCCATCCCGGACGACGGCCGCTGCCGTGTCATCACAGGATGTTTCGATTCCGAGGATGGCAGCGTTCGGCTTCAAAGGGAAATTGGGGCGTTGGAGTGGACCGGGCAAAATAAAAGGGCCCCCGGAACGTTATTGACAGTGGCCGTATACACCCTGTATAATACGAAATGCCCGTCATCGACCTGTCAGGCAACCAAACCCCGGAACCCATGCGCGCATCGCTGTTCATCCTACTGCTTGCTGCTCTTCTCCTGGCCACGGCCCCGGCGCAGGCGCAACTACGTCCCAGTGGTTCGGCCATCGGGTCCAGTGTCCGGCTCTACGATCAGGGAACCAGTGGATTCAGCTTGAACCGCTTCTTCACGCCCCAGGTTTTCCGCATGAGCCACACGTTCGAAGCTTCCAGCTCCAGCTTCGGCGGCGGTTCGTCCATGGCCATGTACACCAACACGATGCAGTGGCAGTTCAACAACAAGCTGGCGGCACGCCTCGACGTTGCGGCGGCCTCCCAGCTGGGTGGAAATGAGCGCCTGGCACAGGCCTTGGGTCAGAATACCAACCAGATCTTCCTGCGCAACGCCGAAGTGGCTTATCGCCCGGGCAAGAATGTGGAGTTTCACCTTAGCCTTCGACGCAGCCCCTATGGGTCCTGGATGAGCCCATACGGCCATGGTTATGGGTATGGGGCCTACGACCGGTTCAATCATTCGTCGTCGTTCCGTGCCGATTTCGGCCCTTCGGTAGACGACCTGTTCTGGGATCAGCGCAAGAACTGATGGGTTGCGGCACTTATCGCAGCGCTCGACGTATGTTGGGGCGCGGCGGAGCGAGCTCCGCCGCGCCCTTTTTTTCCTCCCCTTTTCGACCTGTCCGTTTCAGCCTTGGGATCCCGTTCCGGCAATCTGCTTCTCAATCTGGCCCTGGTTGCCGTTTTGGCCATTGCCGCCATCCTCGTTTACTCCTTCAGCCAGCGGGTCACCTCGCCGCGGCCCGATGCACGCCGGCTCGAGAATCCGGGCGGTCTCCTGGGAGACTTCATCCAGGTGGAAGTCCGCAACAGCACCGGGATCGACGGATTGGCTTCGGAAATGAGCCAGTACCTGAGCGATCTGGGTTTTGATGTGGTGGAGGTGGGCAATTTCTCGACGCCGGTCCAAGAAACCGTGATTTTGGACCGGGTCGGAAACCCTGATGTTGCCGAGCAGGTTGCCCTTGCCCTGGGGGTGGATTCAACGCGGGTCCGAGAGGAGCGGCAACCCACGTGGTTCCTGGACGCGTCCATCGTGATCGGCAACGATTTCCGGAAAATCAAACCTTTTTCGGCGCGTTTCCCGCAAGAAACGGAAGCCACCGAAGCCCAGGATCCCGAGTGACGTCATGCCGGCGTCCGATCTGACCTGACCTGACCTGACCTGAACGACCACTGATGCCGGGATTCCGTCCCGGGGAGCATGACCCTGAGTCCGAAGAAATCCACCCCCGCCGTTGACGAAATCCTCGCGCCCAAGCGTACCAAGGAAAAGAAACGACAGACTGCAACGCCCACCAAGCAGCTTGCCCGCCTTGCCGTGGATGCCATCCTCGATAAAAAGGGCAAGAACATCCTGGTCATGAATGTGACAGGGATCAGCGGGGTGGCCGATATTTTCATCCTGGTCACCGGGGATTCCGATCTGCAGATCCGCGCCATTGCCGAATCCGTGCGCATGAAGATCAAGGAGACGGTAGGGGAGCGTCCTTGGCACGTGGAAGGCACGGACCACCACCACTGGGTCCTGCTGGACTATGTGGATCTCGTTGTGCATGTTTTCCTGGCCGAGAAAAGAGAATTTTACGGCCTCGAACGCCTCTGGGGTGATGCGCCCCGCGAGGAAGTCCTCGACAATCAACAGGCCTCCGACGTCAAGCTGTTGGCCGACTGAACCGCATGCGCTCCATCCGCTTCCTTCCTTTCCTGGCGCTGACCGTGTTCCTGGGCGCTTGCGCCACCATCGGGCCCGAGCCCGATCCCGATGCTACCTTTGGCCATCGGGTGGACGGCGACGACACGGAGGGGCGTACCACGATCGTGATTGCCCCGGCCGCCGAGGATGTGGAGTACCGATTCTTCGAAGCGTCCTATGAAAGTGTGACCATCCGCCCCGATCTCGTGACGCCAGCCAATAGTGCCGCTGGGGTGCCGGTGGAAGTCCTCATCAAGGGTGCCTTTCCCGATGCCTGTTCCGAGCTCCACGAAGTGCAACAGCAGCGGGCCGGCAACCTGGTACTCGTCACGCTGACCATGCGCCGGCCGCAGGGATCGGTCTGCGCCAGCGTCCTGCGGCCCTACCGGTATTATCTGGACCTCAATGGGCGCTTTGCTCCGGGTGCCTACTCGCTGCGTCTCAACGACGACACCCATGCCTTCGTGGTAAGGGAAGCTACAGGATCCTGACCCTTCCGCATTTCATCCTGCGCCAATGACCCGCCCAACCCCGCTCCATGTGGCGCTGACCGCCGCCGTCCTCTTGCTCATGACCGGCGCCATGCCCAACTCTGCGGGTGCGCCTTCCGGTCGAACAGGGGCTCCGGGAAGTCAGACATGTGCCGACGGTTGTCACACGGGAAACCCTCTCAATGCCGCAGGGGGGAGGGCCCTCCTGAGCGCTCCGGCATCGTATATCCCGGGTACGCCCGTGGACCTGTCCCTGCGGGTCGAGCGGGAAGGTATGCTTCGCTTCGGCTTCTCGATCACTGTGCAGGATGCCGGTGGCAACATGGTCGGTACCTGGGAGCCGGTGCCCGGTCAGGGAACCGCGTTGTCCGAATTCGGTGGAGACCCGACCCACGTTACCCATGATCCGGCGGTGGCCGTTCTTGACGGGCACACCTGGTTGCTGCGCTGGATTCCACCGGCCGAGGATGCAGGCCCTGTGACCTTCTACGCAGCGGGAAACGCGGCCAATGGTTTCGGCAACTTCGGAGACTTCATCTACACGACGTCGAGCACCCTCCAGTCGGCGGCCGGAACCGGCACGGAGTGGAAGGATCAGCTGCTACCCCTGCGCGTGACGTCGGTCTACCCCATGCCTGCGGGCCGCGAAACCACATTCGACATCCATTCCGACCGCTCCGCCGCGGCCCGCATCCATCTGTATGATGCATCCGGAAGGCGTGTCATGACGTCGGACGAAAGCCTGGCGCCGGGACAGAACAGGATCAGCCTGTCGCTCGATACACTGCCGATCGGATGGTACGCATGGCGCGTTGAAGCCGCCGGGCACTCGCGAACGGGCACGCTGACCGTGGCGCGTTGAGCGCACCGGCGCGCTGACCGTGGCGCGCCAAACCCTGCGGTGTCAACAGCCCGAAAGCCTGCCGCCGCCCGGTTCTTGCCGGCTCAATTCCGGCTGCCGGAGAACGGATCCTCGTTGCTCGAATCCCGCATCGACCGATAAAGCGCTTCGACTTCCTCAGCCGTCTGCCGATAAGTCGAGTCCCCGATGATGGCGCCTATCTGGTTGGTCAGATTGGCGTACGCCTCGAAATCCTCATTCTCCAGGTAGGCACCCTGGATGATCTCGATGAACCGTGCCACGCGGGCCATCTGGTTCTGGCTGTTGGCGGCAATCGCTTTCTCCAACCGGTGCAGAACCAGTGGCTCGGCACCTTTCCACAGCGCGGCGGCTCGTTCTTCCTGCCCCAGGACCGCATAGGCCTGGGCCATGAAAGCAAACGAGGTCTCATCGCCCGGGATGGTCTCGAAGGGTACCGCTTCCATGAACCAGTCGAGCAGGTCAAGGGCTTCCTCCTCGTATCCAGCCAGGGCCATCTGCTCGGCTGTGTGCGAGAAGATGTTGCGGTAGTTGTCCACCATGCGCCGGATGTTCTCGTCGAAATAGACGTCCGGGTCATTGAGGCCCGTGAAGCGGAAAAGCCGCAGTTTCTCGGGTGTGATGCCGGGTACGACCCGGCCGAGCTGTTCGTCATGCCGGATGGGCACGACGCGGTAGGCCTGCCCTTCCAGCTGGAAGTAGTTCTGCAGGTCCAGCTGCCCGTCAGGCGCTACCGTCACGGCAAAATAGATGGGTCGCTTCCAGTTCTGCAGTGCGTTGGTCAGCAGGATGTTCAGCGCGGCCTGGTCGGCCCCGTAGAGCAGGTTGATGTCCTGAGAATAGGGGCGACCCTCGAGGAACCAGCGCATGGGGCTCTGGATGAGCGATGAGTCCTTGTCCTGGATGAAGGACGACATTTCTCCCCCGAAGATGGCCTCCTTGTTGACCGAGAGCTCCATTTCCTGGGGACGCCAGCGGATGATCTCGAGCTGGTCGATCACGTCCTCCGGAAGGGAAATGGGCAACGGATCAGAGTCCCGGGAGGCCTGGTTCTTGAGCTGCCGGACATACCAGGGCGTGTTGAGCAGGGACAGGTTCGCAACGCGAATGTCCTGTCGCACGCCTTCCACTTCCTGGATGTACCAGAGCGGGAAGGTGTCATTGTCCCCGTTCGTGAAGAGGATGGCATCCTCCTCCAGGCCGATCAGCATGTTGTAGGCATAGTCCCCGGCCACGTAGCGGCCGCTGCGGTCATGGTCATCGAAGTTGACCACCATCATGAGCAGGGGAACAGCCAGGAAGATCCCGCCGGATGCACCCAGCAGCACGCCGCGCAGGGACGATTCCCCCAGCCGGGTCTGTAATTGGTCGGCTATGAGGCGCAACAACCCGGTGGCTCCGATGCCCACCCAGATGGAGAAGGCAAAGAAGGAGGCCACATAGGCATAGTCCCGCTCACGTGGCTGGAAAGGCGTCTGGTTCAGGTACAGGATGATGCCCAGCCCCGTGACCAGGAACAGCACCAGGACTGCGAAAGCCCTTCGCCAGTCCCGCATGAAATGGAAGGCCGCCCCGATCAGTCCGAGCAGCAGCGGCAGACCATAGTAGGCGTTGCGGCTGGCT
>JAQCDI010000164.1 GCA_027620595.1 Bacteroidota bacterium
ACACCGTTTATGCCGTGGGTGGCGCGCAGGCCATTGCCGCCATGGCATATGGCACGGCCACCATTCCGCGCGTGGTCAAGATTTTCGGCCCCGGCAACCAGTGGGTAGACACGGCCAAACGGCTCGTGGCCTCCGACGGCGTGGCCATCGACTTGCCGGCCGGCCCGACCGAAGTCGGTATCCTGATGGATGAGGGGGCGAACCTCTCTTTCGTCGCTGCAGACATCCTGTCCCAGGCCGAACACGGCAGTGACAGCGATGTGTTTGTCGTGGCGTGCGGCCCGGTCGAAACGAAGGGCTTGCTGGCCGAAGTGGAGCGGCAGCTAACGGACCTGCCCCGCGCCGATGTAGCCCGCCGCTCACTGGAAACGTCTCGCCTCGTGGTGTGCGCTTCCCGGCCGGAAGCGGTGGCCCTCATGAATGCCTACGCACCCGAGCACCTGATCATCCAGACACATCACGCCGCCGCACTGGCCGAAGAAATCACCCAGGCCGGGTCGGTATTCATCGGCGCCTGGACGCCCGAGTCGCTCGGTGACTACGCGTCTGGCACGAACCACACGTTGCCGACGAATGGTGCGGCCCGAGCCCATTCGGGCGTATCGCTGGACTCGTTCGTGCGCAAGATCACCTACCAGGAAGCCTCCCCCGAAGGCCTCGCAGGGCTCGGGCCGCACGTCGAAACCCTGGCCCGCGCCGAGCTGCTCGAAGGCCATGCCCGCGCCGTCAGCGCGCGCCTTTCCTCCGCGCCCACAGTTTCCGGCCGGACGGGTTTTGTCCGCCGCAAGACCAACGAGACCGACATCGTCGTGCAGGTGGACCTCGACGGCTCCGGCCGCAGCGACATCCACACCGGCCTCGGCTTCCTGGACCACATGCTGGACCAGATTGCGCGCCACGCCCGCATCGACATATCGCTGAGTTGTGACGGCGACCTGGAGGTGGACGAACACCACACCATCGAGGACAGCGCGTTGGCCCTCGGCACGGCGCTCGACAAGGCCCTCGGCGACCGCCGCGGGATCCATCGTTTCGGTTTCACGGCGCCGATGGATGAGGCTTTGGCGCAGGTGGCCATCGACTTCTCCGGCCGGGCCTGGCTTGTGTGGGACGTCTCGTTCGAACGGGAGAAGATCGGGGATGTACCCACCGAGATGTTCTTCCACTTCTTCAAGTCCCTCTCGGACAACGCGCGGATGAACCTGAACATCCGCGCCGAAGGCGAGAACGAGCATCACATCATCGAATCGGTGTTCAAAGGGTTCGCCCGAGCCCTGGGCATGGCCATCCGACCCACGGGAACGAACGACCTTCCGAGCACGAAAGGAAGCCTCTGACATGCCCCAGGTTGCCGTCATCGATTACAACGCGGGCAATGTCCGCTCGGTGGAGTTTGCGCTGCGCAGACTCGGCATAGAGCCGTTGCTGACCTTTGATGAGGCGGCGCTGCGCGCCGCCTCCCACGTCATTTTCCCCGGCGTCGGCGAGGCCTCCTCGGCCATGGGATACCTGAAAGAGCGTGGACTGGACCGGGTGATCCCCACCCTGACCCAACCCGTGCTGGGCATCTGTCTGGGGCTGCAGCTCCTGTGCCGTCACTCCGAAGAAGCCGATACGGAATGCCTCGGCGTGTTCGACACCGAAGTCCGGCGTTTCAGGGGCGCGGAAAAAGTGCCCCAGATCGGCTGGAATACCGTGCACCACAACGGTTCGCCCCTCTTTGCCGGTATCGCGCAGGACGCGCATTTCTACTTCGTGCACTCCTTCTACGCCGAGCCCGCGAAAGACGAGATCGCGACCACCGAGTACATCGTCCCCTTTGCTTCGGCGCTGCGCCGGGACAACTTCCACGCCGTGCAGTTCCACCCCGAAAAGAGCGCAGACGTCGGCTCCCGCCTCCTGCAGAATTTCCTGTCGCTCTAGCTCAGCCCGAGCTGGATGCGCAGTGCCTGATCCAAGGCGTACAGGTCTTCTTCCTTCAAGCGACCCATCCGACGGCCCAGTCGCTGCTTGCTGACCGTCATCACCTGATCGGCCATCACCTTCTGGTCCATCTTTCCCACGCGCACCAGCGCCTCGGACGGATACACCCGATCCACATTCGTCGTGAGCGGCACCACCTGCACCCGGTTCAGGTGGGCATTCGAGGCATCGTTGCTCACGATCACCGCGGCACCTCCGTCCTTTCCCGCGGACTTCATCCGGAAGATGTCACCCCGCTTCATGTGGTGCCCTCCGGCCAGGTGTCCCCCGAAAGCGCGTCAATCCACGCGGCCGCCTCGCGCTCCCGCGCTTCGTCGGCCGCCATCTGCCGATAGGCATCCTCCAAATCCTCCACGTGCGGACGGACCAGATCCTCGATAAACCGGCTGATCCGCCGCGGCCCTACCACGCGATACAGGCCATGGTACACCCCCTCGTCAATTGTGATCGTCAGCTTCTTTTGCATCATTCTGCACGTGTTGTTACACGTGCAATGATTCCGGGCGAACCCGGTTCCTCAGTGACCCGATTTCCACGGATGCGCAACCCGTTGAAAAACGGCTGTCAGTCGCCGATACCTGAGGAATGGGTATCCTCATCCTCCTCATTCTGGCCGTACCGACCGTCATCTCCCTCATCCTGAAGGCCCGGATCGAATTTCCTCCGGACCCGGAGATCCATTGGGAGAACGACGTGGAACGTGCGCTCAAAGAGGCAGAAGCCGACGAGAAGTTCGAAGCCACGCTGCAGCGGACACTTCGACAGAAAAAGGCCAGCATGCGGCCGGAAAAAATCCGTACGCCGGAGGAAGCAGGGTATCAGATCGCGCCGTGGCGCGATCGGGTAGTGTGGAAGCCGGACCTTCCGGGAATCGTGCACGAAGAAGACCGCGACTGGAGCGTCTAGGGAATCCCGATGCCGATGAGGCCGTAGGTTCACCCGTAACCAATCGCCTCAGTCCATGCGCCTGCGTTTCGTCTTCCTGCTGCTGGCCATCACCCTTCCCGCTTCGGCCCAGTCCTTCGCCGAACTGCAAGCGGCCGTCCAGAACGCCCCCGCCAGCGAACACGCTGCGCTGGTCAACGGCTTCCTTGCACAGGCCAAGGTGCCCCACATGGAAAATGACACGACGGCTGTCTTCCTGTGGAAAGGCTCGGCTACTTCCGTGGCGGTTTCTGGCGACATGAACGGCTGGTCCGGCCAGGGCTGGTCCCTGCAGCGACTGGCGGCCACCGACCTCTGGTAACGCGTCGAGCATTTCGAGGCGGATGCCCGGCTCGACTACAAGCTGATCCGCAATGGATCCAGCTGGATCATTGACCCGCGCAATCCGAACACAGTACCCGGCGGATTCGGTGCCAACTCCGAACTGGCGATGCCCGCATACGTACAGCCGTGGGAGGTGACCGAGGACCCGGCTGTGGCGCGGGGTTCCTTGACCAGCCACACGTTCTCCAGCGCCATCATGGGCAATTCGCGCCAGGTCCAGGTCTATGTGCCGGCCGGCTACGACCCGCAGCGGGCCGATCCCTACCCCGTGATCCTCTACCATGACGGATCGGACTATACACGGTTCGCCTCCATCAAAACGGTGCTCGACAATCTGATTGCTGCCGCGCGTATCGAGCCCATCGTGGCCTTTTTTGTCAATCCGGTGAATCGAGAAGCGGAGTACGCCACCAACCAGGCCGATGCCTTCACGAGCGTGGTGGTGGAAGAACTCATGCCCTGGGTGGCCGCCAACTACCACATTTCCTCCGACCGGACACGCCGGGCAGTGACCGGTCCGTCCTACGCCGGCCTCGCCTCGGCCCGCCATTGCTTCGAGCACCCGGAAGTCTTCGGCCTCTGCGCGCCGATTTCCCCCAGTTTCTGGGTGGCGAACCGCGCCCTCCTGAACACCATGTCCCAGAACGACCTGACGGGCATCAAATGGTATGTGGATTGGGGCACATACGAATCGTCGATCACCACCACCGGACGCGTCCTTGAAGCCTTGCTGACGCAGCAAGGCGCCACCTTCAAAGCCATGGAATGGCACGAAGGCCATTCATGGGGATCCTGGCGAGCCCATCAGGACACCATGCTGGAGTTCTTCTTCCCCGGTGTGAACGCCACGTCCAGCAACTCGGTCGAACCGCCATCCGACGATTTTGACCTTTCCCTGTACCCCAACCCGACGAACGGCCGCACGACCATCGCTTTCCAAACTTTGGACGCCGGACCGGTGCAGGTTGCTGTGTTCGACATGGTGGGCCGCCGGGTCGCGATGCTCCATGACGGCACCCTCCCTCCCGGCTCACACCGGACCGAATGGAATCCGGCGGCCCACGCAGCAGGCACCTACCTGGTGCATGTGACCACCGGACCGGATTCTGTCAGCCGAATGATAGCGGTTCTACCGTAGTCGGCAGCGGCCCGGTCAAGGTGAACCCATGATCTCCCGGGCCTTGGCTGCAGCCTGTGCCGCGTAATCCTCCACAAAGGCGTGGTATCGGCGCTTGAACTCAGCCCCGTTGTAGCTGCCGTCCAGACGGTATACGGCCTGGATCCAGAGCAAATGCTCGAATCCGGGATAACGCTTCACGATCATTTCCGAGGCACCGTCCGCAGGATTTGCGTCAGCTCACGTGGCCGCGGAAGCGGCCCAGGCATTGCGCTGTGCTTCATCGCCCTCCGGCATGGCCACATAGATGGAATACACGGTGCTGTCTCCCAGTAGATAGAGTTCGTAGTCCAGGTCCTGATAGTTGAACTCATACCATCCCTCGGCGGCGTCTGTATGCTCTTCCCACAAGTCTTCGAGCCCATCATCCATGAGGGCCTCGAACACATTGTGCTTGTAGTAGCGGGCCGGGGTATCCGCAATTTCTTCCCAGTACTCGTCTGCCAGTTTCTCGGTGTACTTCCACGCTTTGATCAGGAATTTGTCCTCGAAATTGGCGACGTGCTCCTTGATGTCCTTTCCTTTCGTCTGACCGTCGACGTCATGGCGGAACAGGACAGCCAGATCGGTCCAGTCATAATAATCCTGCTCGACCCTTACGGAAGAAAAACCCTTCGGCATGTTCTCCCTTCCCCAGGCCTCGGCTGCCACCGTCATGGCCTCCAGCGCTTCATCACTGGCCCAGCTGTGGGCAGGAATGAGCACGGCCATCTCGAAGTGGTCGCCGTAATTCCAGGTGCGGGTGCTGATATCATCGCTGGTGTAGCGCCAGCCCCCCTCGGGAGCCTTGTCCTGGATCTCCCGATACGTGTCGACGTCCCATCCGAAGTAGAAGCCCATTTCGGCTTCGGATATGAATGTCGGCGTTCCGTTTTCGATTTCTTTGCGCAGGTCGTTCTCGGCCTTCTGGATTTCCTCGAGGACCTTGTTGATGAGCATCCGACTGGAATTCATCAGATGCACCAGCCGGTTCTCGATTCGCTCCGAACCGTCCCCGTTGGCATACTCGTAGGTGGCGGACACCTGGATGCGGTTGCCATCCCGGCCCACTGACACGCCGACATCCCGGTATTCCTTGATGATGTCCTCCTGCTCCTTCGTGGTCTCTCCCGCCACCTGGTCAAATACTGACGCCGGAATGTCCGGACCGAGGAACAGGTACTCGAAGCGGTTACCGAAGGCTGCCACGATCGCTGGGCTCTGACCGATGATGATCTTGTCGGTCTTCCGCTTCTAGGCCCACCCGGTCAATGTCAGCTGCCAAGCGATATATGCTCCTTCCACTTGGATCTGCTGTTGACCGGCTATACCCTTCAGTGTGCCGTCATATTGAAGATCAAGGGGGACTGTCTTGTTCACCCGGGTGGTTGCCTGGCCCATGATGGCCTGGAATTGCTGGGCGTTGACCTGTCCGAATACAGGTGTGGCCAGCAGGAAGCAAAGGAATACGAAAAAGAGGGAATGGCGCAGGGATGGATCCCGTATTGCTTGATTCGTCGAAGTATACAATCGGTCCCGGGGTTCCGGAATATCCCCGTCGGCCATGTACCGGGAATCGAAAGAACCGATCTTTTGAAACCTGCGGCAACCCGACGTAGTTTTGCCGCCCGCCCAACGGCTTGGACAAGCCGGCAATCGGAGGGGTGGCGGAGCCTGGTTGAACGCACCGGTCTTGAAAACCGGCATACCTTTACGGGTATCGTGGGTTCGAATCCCACCCCCTCCGCAAGCGAACCCCGCTCACGAACGAAGTGAGCGGGGTTT
>JAQCDI010000165.1 GCA_027620595.1 Bacteroidota bacterium
GCTCGAAGAACGCGGTGGGCTGGAAGAGCGCCCAACACCGCTGGACCGGTCCGAGGAGCTGCCGCTCGTGCGGGAACGCACGCCGGAGGAACCCGAACGGGTACTCGAGCTGCGACCGACGTCCGATCCGGTGCGGCTTGTGGTTCTCGACGGCACGGCTCGGCTACCCGTGGATCCGCTGGTCCGTGTCGTGGCGCGGGATCCGCTGGGACTGCTGGAGCGGGTGGTGGCCCGGGACCCGGTTGAAGATGATGTCCGGGTTCCTACCGTCGAGCGCGTGGTGCGGGTCGTGGACCGACCGTCAACCCCTGCCGAACGGGTGGTTGTGGCCCCGCGGGTACTGCCGACGGTGGCGCGCGTTGAACCCTGTCCCGAGAGCATTCCGCGCGAGGGGCGCACGCCCGTGGCCGAACCCTTGGACGCGGCGGTGCTGCCGCGGCTGCCCGAGGACACCACATTCCGCGTATTCATGTCGGCGCGGGATCCGATGGATCCGCGCGAATCTCCTGCAATGCCCGTATCCCGACCACCGCGCGTATCGCGGGATCGGCTGGTAAGCGCACTGCGGGCCATCGTCTCTCCGCGCGGCGTATACGCGCCGGCCAGGCGGACACCGCCCGTTCCATACCCGTAACCGCCATATCCGTATCCACCGTATCCCCAACCGTAGGGATAGAAGCCGGGCGCATAGCCGTACGGGCTGTATCGCCAGGACCACGGGGAGTATCCGAAACCGTAATTGAAGGCACTGGAATACCCCCAGCCCCAATAGTTGCCGAATCCGAAGGAGAGGCTGATGGACGAGCGCGTCCAGGGATCGCACGAATAGAAATCCCAGCAGGACGAGCCGTAGTACGAGCCGTAGAAGCTGTCGAAATACCGGGCGTAGACGTAGGGCCGATGGCCGTACCAGTCATACTCGTTGTAGACCTCTTCCTCGACATAGCCGTCTTCGTAGTAACGGCGCACGAGGATGTCGCCATCATCGCCGTAGTCGGCCACCACCTGGTCCACACCGCCGTGGTAACCCTCCAGGGCCACCAGCTGCGTGTAGCACCCCGTGGTGCCGAACAGGATCATCAGAACAACACCCAGCATCGGTAAACGCCCGAAGCGGGTGGATAAGGACGGAGTCGGGCGGGTCGGTCGGCTCGAATCAGTCTGCATGTCGGTTTCCCCTCCTGTGACATTCCGCGGCAGGCCGCGGTGTCGGTTGTGACACGCGCCGCGTCCGGCGCGCTCGGAACCGGATGGCCGCTCCATCCGATCCTGGACCCTGTATGATGCGGGTATGGACGATGACCCGGAAAGTTTCCCGGAAGTCCCCGTCCACAGGCCGCCATGAAGGGCCCGAAAGAAACACAGGAAGCGCGTGTCTCCCTCGCCGGTTGCGGACTGTCAGCCCGGCTGCGTCCGTCCGACTCACCCGCCTCCTGTGTTCGGTGAAAACTGGGGCAAATACCCTGCCGAGTTGTGTTCGCCTGCCCGAATCAGCGTATATAGCCGCTCCGAACGCATCCGGGTGTCCCCTTGAGTGGCCGATTGTGTCCATGATTGACCCCGTGTGTACAGATTCCTGAACAGGGCGGCTCCGTCCCTCCCTGCCTCGTCGCCTTCCAATCCTTTCTTCCGGACCCATGGCCGAAGCCATTACTCCCCGTTCCACGGACTACTCACAGTGGTACCTCGACGTGATCAAAAGCGCGAAGCTGGCGGATTATTCCCCCGTACGCGGCTGCATGATCATCCGACCGAACGGCTACGCCCTCTGGGAGAACATGAAGGAAGCCCTCGACGTCATGTTCAAGGAAACGGGCCACGAGAATGCCTATTTCCCCATTTTCATTCCCCAGTCGTTCCTGGCCCGCGAGGCGGACCATGTGGAAGGGTTCGCCAAGGAATGCGCGGTCGTGACCCACTCCCGCCTGAAGTTGGATGACGAAAAAGGGCTCATTGCCGATCCGGACTCCAAGCTGGAAGAGAACCTGGTCGTGCGCCCGACCTCGGAAACCATCATCTGGGACACGTACAGCCGTTGGATCCAGTCCTGGCGGGACCTGCCGATCCTGATCAACCAATGGGCCAACGTGGTGCGTTGGGAAATGCGTACGCGTCTGTTCCTGCGCACGATGGAATTCCTGTGGCAGGAAGGCCACACGGCCCATGCCACCGAACAGGAGGCCATCGACGAGACGCTGACCATCCTGGACGTCTACACCAAATTTGCCGAGGAGTACATGGCCGTGCCGGTACTCAAAGGCGTCAAGACGGCTTCCGAGCGCTTTGCCGGCGCCGTGGAAACCTACTGCATCGAGGCCTTGATGCAGGACGGAAAGGCCCTGCAGGCCGGTACGAGCCACTTCCTCGGACAGAACTTTGCCAAGGCCTTCAACTGCCAGTTCCAGAACGCCAACAATGAGCTGGAATATGTCTGGGCCACGTCCTGGGGCGTTTCCACGCGCCTGATCGGCGCCCTGATCATGGTCCACTCGGACGATGCGGGCCTGATCCTGCCCCCGCGACTGGCCCCCACGCAGGTCGGTCTTGTGCCCATCTATCGCACCGACGAAGAGAAGGAAACCGTCCTCAGCGCTGCGAAAGAAATCCAGCAGGAGCTGCGTGCAGCCGGCATCCGCATCCACATCGATGCGCGGGACGGCTTCCGTCCCGGCTGGAAATTTGCAGAATATGAGGTGCAAGGCGTGCCTGTCCGTCTGGCTCTCGGCCCCCGCGATGTCCAGAACGGTACCGTCGAAATCGCCCGGCGTGACAGCGGAGAAAAGTCCAGCGCGCCCCGCGAAGGCCTGGCGGCCCGGATGACCGACATTCTGGAGCAGGTCCAGCAAGGCCTGTTCGACAAAGCACTGGCCCATCGCGAAGCCAATACGACCTCTGTCGACACCTACGACGACTTCAAGGCCGTCCTGGACGACAAAGGCGGGTTTGTCCTCATGCACTGGGATGGCACGACGGAGACCGAGGCAAAAATCAAAGAAGAAACCAAGGCCACCATCCGCTGCATTCCGCTGGAAGGCTACGGCGACGAAACGGGCACCGATCCGGTTTCGGGCGAACCGTCCAAGGGCCGGGTGGTCTTTGCCCGCGCCTACTGATCCCCTTCCAGGGTCGGCCAGACGGCCTGGATGAACTGCGGCGGGGTGGCTTCGCTACCCACACGACCCGTCAATTCGTCCCCGATGCGGGCACGCGCGTCCTCAATATCCCGAAGCAGGTCCTCGACGACCTCAGGGTAGGCAGCGGCCAGATCAATGGACTCCGCCGGATCGGCCTGAAGGTCATAGAGCGCGATGCCGATGGTGGCATTCCCGTATTCCCCGGGATGTCCACCGCTTCCCGGGCGTCCTCCCCATTCCGGAAGGATCGACGTATACGTATGCGGCACATGCAGTTTCCACTTCCCTTTGCGCATGGAACGGAGCTGTCCGGATCGGTAGAAAAAGAGCGGGCGATTCGCGTCGAGGTCCGCTTTTCCCGCAAGGGCCCCATTCAGGGGGACCCCGTCGAGGTTCGAGGGTAACCCGATACCCGCAAAATCCAGGACCGTCGGCAGGATATCCATCGAGATGACCGGCTCACCCACCACCTGGCCTGCCACAATCCTCCCCGGCGCACGGATCACGGCGGGCATGCGCACTCCCCCTTCGAACGTCGTGGCCTTTCCTTCACGGAAGTCGGCCTTTGTCCCCCCGTGATCCCCCATCACCAGCCACGGCCCATTGTCCGACGTAAATACGATGATGGTGTCGTCATCAAGGCCAAGGGCTTCAAGTTCGGCCAGGATGCGGCCGGTCGACGCGTCGATCTCCTCGATCACGTCGCCGTACAGCCCGGCTCCGGAAGCCCCGAGGAACGGATCCGACACCCAGAGCGGCGTGTGGGGCATCGAATGGGCCAGATACAGGAAGAAGGGCTCCTCCTGATGGGTACGGATGAACCGCAGGGCCTCCTCCGTGTAGCGCTCGGTCAGCAGGCGTTGGTCCGGCTCCCGCTCCACGACCGTCGTATCCCGCATGAGCGGCAGCTCCATCCACCCGGCCGCATGGGGTCGCGGATTGTTGATGGAACGCGGGGAATAGTCGTTGGAATAGGGAAGCCCGAACCAGGTCTCGAAGCCATGATTCGTGGGCAGGAAGTCCGGATGGGACCCCAGATGCCACTTACCCACCATGCCCGTCCGATATCCCGCATGGCGGAACAGCTCGGCTGCCGTTTGCTCGGCTTCGGGCAGTCCCCGCAAGGACCTCGGGCTCAAGACATCCCGGATGCCGGCTTTCAACGGATAGCGTCCGGTCAACAGCGCCGCGCGCGACGGCGAGCAGGCCGGTGTCGGCACATAGAAATCGGTGAACCGGACGCCTTCTGCCCCCAGACGATCCAGGGCCGGCGTGTCCCATGCCTTCTGTCCGTAGGATGACAGGTCGGACCAACCCATGTCATCGGCAAAAATGATGATCACATTGGGTGGCCCGTCCACCCGGTTCGTCCGGGCACATCCCGACAGCAAGCCGGCAAGAAGGAGAACAATGAGGGAACGGTTCATTCGGCATCAAGGGGAAGGGCCAGCACGATCGGCGGTTGCCTCGCCCCCTCCCCGGCATCGGGGCCGAAAAGGGGCCACTGGCTGTTGGCCACGTAAAACAGTGAATCGCTGCGGATCAGGCCGAGGGTCGGGTCACTGTGGTCCGGATGGCCGATATCGAAGGCCCTGACGTCCCGGACACGGTCTCCGGAAACCTGGATCCGGAGCACCCGGGTGGGACTGGTACCGTTCTGGATGCCCCACAGGAATCCACCCCCGGCCTCCAGACCGTCGATCCCCATCAGTACCGTTCCGGGGGGCGTTTCCATCCAGCGGACGGTCCCCGCCTTTGGATCCACCCGGAAAAGGCCCACACTGTAGTCCGCCACATAGAGGGATCCGTCCAGGAAGGCCAATCCTTGTGGAGAAACGAACGGATCGCCGGTCAGCCAGGGCATCATGCGTCCGTTCACGATGCGGTACAGACCCGGAGCCCGGCTGTCAGACACGACCACCACACCGTCGGCACCGACAGTCAGATCCCCGAACCAATGGTCGAGGCTGTCCTGTGGGGCAAAAATGGCCCGTTCCCGACCTTCCGTGTCATAGGCCACCACCCGGGATCGCCCGATGCGGGAAGCCGGAGCCCCGCCCTCTGCCGTCATGGTCTGTGCCGACCAGAGCCACTCCCCGTCCCATTCCATGCCCATGGCCGAAAACCCGTCGGTCCGGACCCAGTCGCGGTTCGCCCCCGTCACGATGCGCGCCTTGTGCACGGATCCGAAGCGCCAACCATCCGGCATGAATGCGATGCCCTCCGGCTGCAGATCCGCGTCCCATCCTGCCCATGCCTGACGGGAATGGACACGCGGTATGGCCAGGACTTCCTGTTCAGCCCGCAGACCTTCGAACCGTGGGTCCGTTTCCAGGTCCTGGAAGGCCGGATCATCCAGGCGAACCCGCATGCCGGCGGCTGAAAGGCTTGACAACACAGCGAGGGCCTCTTCGGGACGCTCGGACAGGGCAAGCGCACGCGCCAGATGGTAGCGGAGTGTCGGATGCCCCGGTCGCAAGGAGTCGGCCTGGACCATGAAGGAGAGGAATGCACCCGTGTCGCCGCGCTCGAGCGCCTCGAATGCGGCCATGGTGGCGTCCCGGCCGCTGCGCACATCGGCCGCCACATTGCGGCCCTTGAACGCAAGCAACGGATCATCTGCCGTTCCGCATCCGGCGGAAGCGAGCAGGAAAACCATTGCCAGCGTTTTGATCGTTGTCCGGGCCATCGGGGAATCGTAGTCTTTCGGGCGCAATCTACATCCCCAGCCGACGAGACGCCGTGCCCGAATCCATCCCCTCTGCCTCCGGCCGCCACCGCGTGGCCTGGTTTACCGGCATGCTGCTCAACCCGCTGACCCTGCCACCGATTGTCATGGGGGTGGCTGCGGCCCAGGCAGGTGCGCCCGAGCTGCTCATCCGGCGCATCGTGTTCGTCTCGATGGCCATGTACCTGATCCTTCCCCTGGCCTTTCTTCTCCTCCTGAAGCGCTCCGGGCACATTGCTACCATCGAGGCGCGGGACCAGAAAGCCCGCAGTCGGGCCATGTGGGCGGGGGTGGGCATCCTGGGTGCGG
>JAQCDI010000166.1 GCA_027620595.1 Bacteroidota bacterium
CCGGCCAACACGATTCTGCCCGTGGGTTCTTCGGCCGGGCCGGACTTGTTCTCGACCGTCACTACGATGAGATCTGCTTCGGAAACGTCACCGGGGAATACGAAGCTGTTCTGAACAAACTGGCCGGCACCGTTCAGGTAGCCTCCGTTCGGGGACTTGTTGAATCCTTCGGTAAACAGGTACTCGAAGCCGACACGTGCCCAGATCCGGTACTGGAATCCGTTCTGGAGAACCGGAAGACCGTCCACTTCCATCCGGACCTGCACCTGGGCCACTTTCCGCTCGACAACGTCTCCGCTGTCACAACCGGCCAGCAGGAAGGTCAACATGAGGATGGAGAGGACGGTACCACGCATGGGATCGAATCGGAAAGGCGAGTTAAAATTGGGAAAAGGGCGAACGAATCGAGCGGCGATGGGTTCTCCGGAATCCACGCCGCAACGCACAGGGCAATCCTTTGTGGACCGGTTCCGCACCAGCCTGCCAATCCTGTGGCTTCCTTCTCCTCCTTCTCCGACGTTTCCGCCTGGTCGCCCTCTTCCTGGAGGGATTTCGATGCCCGGCAGCAGCCTCCCTTCGAAGACGGGAAAGAGCTGGATCGTGTCCTGGCCGAACTGGGCGCCCACCCTCCCCTGGTAACGCCGTGGGAAATAGACCGTTTGCAGCGGCAGCTGGCGGAGGCGGCGTCGGGGAAACGATTCCTGCTGCAGGGCGGAGACTGCGCCGAGCGTTTCGAGGAGTGCCGCTCGGACATCATTGCCAACCGCCTCAAGGTCCTCCTCCAGATGAGCCTGGTGCTCATCTATGGCCTGCGCCTTCCCGTCATCCGGGTCGGTCGCTTTGCGGGGCAGTACGCCAAGCCGCGTTCGGCCGAATACGAAGGGCAGAACGGGGAGGAATTGCCCTCCTACCGTGGAGACATCGTCAATTCGCCCGAGTTCGGCCGGCAATCGCGCCGCCCGGCCCCCGAGCGGATGCTCACGGCCTACGAACGCTCGGCCATGACGCTCAACTATGTCCGGGCGCTCGGAGAGGGTGGATTTGCCGACCTGCACCACCCCGAGAACTGGGACCTGGGCTTCGTGACGTCCGACCGGCTGCGGGAGGAATACCAGGCCATTGTGGATGCCATCCTGGAAGCCATCCGGTTCATGGAGGCCGTCTCCCCGAATCCGATTTCGGAGACGGACCGGGTGTCCTTCTACACGAGCCACGAAGCCCTGCTGCTGCCGTACGAGGAAGCCTTCACGCGCGCTGCCAATGGAGCCTGTTACAACCTGTCCACGCACTTCCCCTGGATCGGAAAGCGGACCAACCGACCCGATGGTGCCCACGTGGAATACATGCGGGGGCTTCGGAATCCGATCGGCCTGAAGATCGGCCCTGACCAGTCGGCGTCGGACCTCAAGCGTGTGCTCGGCCACCTTGACCCCGACCAGGAGCCTGGCCGGGTCACGCTCATCACCCGTCTGGGTTCGGAGCGGATTGCCACCGTGCTGCCTTCCCTCATCGAGGCGGTCCGCGCCTCGGGTCACCCGGTGCTCTGGATCTGTGACCCGATGCACGGCAATACCATCAACCTTGAGAACGGGCTCAAGACACGCCGATTCGAACACATCCTTTCCGAGCTCGAGCAGGCCTTCGACGTCCATCATGCCGCAGGATCCATCCTCGGTGGTGTCCACCTGGAATTGACCGGCGAGAACGTGACGGAATGCACAGGCGGAGCACGCGGACTGGGCGAGGACGACCTGCTGGAGCATTACGAAACGCAGGTGGATCCGCGCTTGAACGCCGAACAGAGCCTGGAACTGGCCTTCTCCATCGTGCGCAAGTGCCGCACCATGCGCGCCAAAGGCTGAGTCGGAATCCCCGGCAGGGACTATTTTAGGGCGAACCGCCCGGCGACCGCTGAGGGTCCCGGATGTGCATCACGTTTGCCCACCGCCCATGTCCCCCATCCCTGCCATCGTCTACTGCGCCACCTGCCTTGATTCCACCCGGGGCAAGACGGCCCATGGCCTGATCCGCTTCACCGAGCGCTTTGATGTGCGCGCCGTGGTGGACCATGTCTTTGCCGGTCGGGATGCCGGTGCCTTCCTCGACGGGACTCCGAACGGTATTCCCATCATTGCATCGCTGAGGGAAGCGCTGGGCCGGCTGCCCGAGGGGCGCGCTGCGTTTGTCGTGGGACTGGCCACCGACGGAGGCGTGCTGCCCGACCACGCCCGTGTCGCGGTGGGCGAAGCCATCCGGGCCGGCCTGGACATCTACTGTGGATTGCACGTCTTCCTGGCTGAGGATCCCGAATTTGCCGCACTGGCCAAGGTGCACGGCGTACAGCTGATCGACGTCCGCAAACCACCGCATCGTTCGGAACTGCATTTCTACGAAGGGAAGGTCGAGGAAGTCGAGGCGGTACGCGTCCTGGTATTGGGAACAGATTCGGCCTCCGGCAAGCGGACCACGTCGTGGGTCCTGCGCAACGACCTGCGCCGCAAGGGCTATGCGTCAGAGATGATCGGAACGGGCCAGACCGCCTGGATGCAGGGGGCGCGCTTCAGCATCCGTCTGGACACGTTGGTCAATGATTTCGTGGCCGGGGAAATCGAACACATCGTGCGCAAGGCGTGGCATGAAGCGCGCCCCGATATGGTAGTGGTCGAAGGCCAGGGTGCGCTGCTGCACCCGGCCTATCCCGGTGGGCTGGAACTGGTTGCGGCCGTCAAGCCTGACGTGCTCCTGCTGCAGGACGTGCCGGCACGCAAGACTTTCGACGGCTTCCCGGACCTGCCCATGCCTCCGATGCAGCGGCAAATCCAGGCGCTCGAGCTGCTTACGGACCGCAAGGTGGACGCCCTGACCATCAATCCAAAGGGGCTATCGGCCGCGGAATCGGCCGCTGTCTGTGCGCGCTATGAGGCCGATTTTGCTCGCCCCGCCGTCGATATATTCCGCGAGGGTACCGATCGCATCCTGTCCATCATTGAAGGGCGCCTCCGCACCCGGGAGGCCATTGGATGATCCTCTCCCACGCCCGCCTCCAGACCCTGGCCGTTCCGCTCACCGAGCCCTACTCGATTGCCTACAACACGTTCGACTCGGTGACGATGCACTTCCTGGTGCTGACCACCACGGAGGGGTGGCATGGTGTGGGCTGTGCGGCGCCCGCCGAAGATGTGACCGGGGAATCCGCCAACGCCTGCCGGATCGGTCTTGAGGCGTGGGTGCAATTGGCACCGGGCTGTGATCTGCAATCGTTGCCGCGCGTCCCGGAGGGGCTTCCTGCTGCGGCCACTGCCGTTGACCTCGCCTTGCACGATGTGCTGGCGCGCTCGCAGGGAGTCACGGTGGGAGCCCTGTTCGGATCACCGCATGGAGCCGAGACTCCGCGCGAGACCTCCATCACGATTGGCATCAGCGATGTGGCCACCACCCTCGGGCGCGCAGCCGCGCTCGTGGACCAAGGGTTCCGCTTCCTGAAAGTGAAAGGCGGGCATGACGTGGAGACCGACCTGGCGCGGCTGCGCGCCCTACGGGACCGTTTCGGTTCCGACATCCGCCTTGCACTCGACGCCAATCAGGGCTACGACCTGAAGGCCGTCGAGCGGTTGGAATCGGAAGCGAGCGCGCTGGACCTGGCCTATCTGGAGCAGCCAACGCCCAAGCAGGACCTGCCCATGCTGGGCGAAGCCGCGCAGCGGACAGGGATTCCGGTAATGGCCGACGAATCGGTCCAGCGACTCGATGATGTGGCGCGGATTGCCGAATCAGGCCCTGTTTCGCTGATCAACATCAAGCTCCAGAAGATGGGGGGACTGGCTCCATCTGCGGCCATCGACCGCGCCGCACAGGCCGCGGGCATGCGGACCATGCTCGGCTGCATGGATGAATCGGCCCTCAGTATTGCTGCTGCGCTCCATTTCGGCGCTTCCCACCCCAACGTGGCCTTCCTGGACCTCGACGGGCATTTCGACCTCAGCGAGGATCCGATGGCGTCGTGCGTCCGGTTGGACGACCGGGGTCGGCTTGCCACGGCACCACATGCCGGTCTTGGATGGACAGACCTCCCGTTCTGACGAAGCGGATGGTGAACGTCGAACCCCGGCCCGGCTGACTCTGGATCACCAACTGTCCACCGGACTCGGCCACCAGGCCGTGGGCCACCCGAAGTCCCAGACTCGATCCTTTGTCGAGCCCGAATTCTGCCAGGCTGAGGGTATTGAGCGGCTCGTTGATCGAGGAAATGAAGTCCGGTTCGAATCCTCGCCCCGTGTCGGAAACGCGGATCCGGACCCCATCCTCAAGCGCACGGACTTCCACGTCAATGCTTCCGGATTCCGTGAAGCGCCCGGCCTGATCCATGATGTGGCTGAGCGCGTGACCCAAGTGATTGGGGTCCAATTCGTGCTTGACAGGTGAATCGGGAAGCTGCACCCTCAGATCCAGACCCTTGGCCTCGGTTTCCCGCTCGTACTGGGCCAGGATACGCTGGGTCAGCCCCACCACGTCGGTTGCTTCTACGTGCTGATCAAGCGTTCCCGAGGCCAGGTGAGACACCGACAGGATGGAATTGAGCAGCTTGAGCAGCCGGTCCCCACTGGTCCGGATCATGGTGGCCAGCTCACGTTGATCGCCTTCGGTTTCCTCGATGAGTACATCGGCCAAGCCGATGATGCCCGAAAGCGGCGTACGCACGTCGTGGCTCATGTTGGACAGGAACGCGGACTTGAGCTTCGAGAGTTCCTCAATGCGCCTCTTGGACTCGATCAGGTGCAATTCGGCCTCTTTTCGCTCCGTCACATCCCTGACAAGAATCAGCTTGCCCTGCAGCACGCCGGCATCATTGACCACATTCTTGACACGGACCGCTTTCCAGCGCCGAATCCCATCGGAATCCCGGGGGACCTCCATGCGGATGCTGGCATTCGACCCCGCGGCCTCCCACACCGGCTGGATGAATGGAAGGACACTTAGGATCTGCTTGCCTGTGAATCGTGTACGTTCGGCCTCGAGCAATTTGCCCGTGGCATCGTTCATGTCCAGGATGTGCCCCTCAGGATCCGTTACGATCACCCCATCATCCATGGCCTTGATGATCTGTTCCTGGGCAATCGGAATGAGATCAAGCATGCGGTAGCGGAACATGCCCACGAAGAAGAAAACGCCGGAGGCGGCAAAGGATACCGGGGTCCAATCCAGAAATAGAAAGGCGGCTGGCCCAAGGAAGTAGAACACATTGAAAAGAAGGGGAAAGGCCGATCCCACCATCATGATCAGCGCCTGTACCCGGACAAAACCATTTGACGTGACAACCTTTCGCAGAAAAAGAAGGAAGCCCCCGAGAATCATCAGGTAGGCGTACCCCATGTTTACCCAGAACATGGGACCGTATTCACGGGCAATCGTCGTGAAACGCTCCATCTCGAACGGCTCGTTCGAAACGAAGAAAAGATGGTGGGATCCGTTGGTGGCAATCAGGACCAGCGAAAGGACAGGAAGCGCAAACAAGGCGGCTGCCATCCGCTTCCCAATCCGGAAATCCGTGAACCAGGCGGCCATGAGCAGCCACAGGACCGGTAGCGGCGCAATGAAGAGGAACTTGATGTTGGAAATGAGGACCTTGATGTCAAAGTCCTCCACCACCAGGTGCAGGCCGGAAAACAGCGACCAAAGACCGGCGCACAGCATGACGGCGAAGAAGGCGTTCGAATACGCATTCCGGCGCTTGGTCCATGCGTGCATGGCCAACTCGAAGGAGAGGATGCTGGAGGCGAAGAATGCCCAGGCTATGGAGAGGCCGCCGGAAAACATGGAAGAAGCTTTGATTCTCCCTTTGTGATCGGCATCCGTAGCAGCCACTTAAAGGCCTGTAGGGACTTACGCAGTTCTACGTAGTCCTGTTCAACCGACGACCGCAGGCTCCCCGACCGCTTGGATCCAGGCCCCGCCGAGCACGTCCTCCCCTTCGTACAGGACGACGGCCTGTCCCGGCGTGATGGCGCGACGCGGTTCGGCAAACCGCACGTGCAGTTTTTCGCCTTCCTGCCACACAACGCACGGCGCGCCTTCATCCTTGTAGCGGATCTTGCCGACCGCGTCGCGCTCTCCGACAAAATCGGCAACCTTGATGGGATTGATCCGG
>JAQCDI010000167.1 GCA_027620595.1 Bacteroidota bacterium
ATCGTACATGCGCTCACCGACCTCCAGACTGCGCGGCCCGGCCATCTCCGTGTCCATCAGCTCGTAGATCTCCTGCGGATTCCAGTTGCGGCCCGGGCCTTCGGGGCGTGGCAGGTTGGCAAAATCGAGCGCCTGGACCCCGAAAGCATCAGCCAGGTCTCCCAGTGCCTCGCGATCGGCCTGGGACAGGCGCTCAAGCGCATCGGCACGGATATGCTCGATGAACCCGACATAGCTCTCCCCGCCACTGCGACGCAGCGCGTCATAGAACCACTGGAAGTAGGTCCGCCGCTGCTCCAGCGTCCATCCGGCCTCGATGCCGCGCAGGCTCATCACCACATCGATGGCCTGCGGATGCGGCATGTTGGCCAGCATCTCGGAAATCTTCGGGCCATACTGCTTGCTCCGGAAAAGGACCGAGTCGGCCAACAAGAGCGGGTGCGCAGGGGCGTCCTCCCCGTAGGCAGCCAAGAGGGCAAGTCCCTGATCTACGATTCCCGGCGCCCCCAGGACAGCCAGCAGGCGTCCCTGCTCCCGGTTGAGGGCTTCCTCCGTTCCGGGATAGCCGGCGCCGACCGCCGCAATCACCGCGTCCTGCATGGTGGCAGGCGGCGCTCCGAGACGGATCATGACCAGACCATAGGCGCGCAGCAGATCGAGATATTCCGCCATCGAAAGGTCGGCCGGGTCAACCTCCAGCAGCGAGGCATAGGCCCGATCCCGAACTGATGGGTCAGCGTGGCGGGCCAACGCCACCAAAGCATGCACGCGGCGAACCGCATCGGACTCCAAAAGCGCCCGCTCCTGCCAGGAGGCCACGGGCTGGTGCTCAATGGCCACGCGGGCGGCAAAGCGGACATGTCGGTCCGGGTGGTCCAGATGTGGCCAGGCGGCTTCGACGGCAGCCGGATCCTCGTGGCCGTGGAACGCTTCCAGCGACCGGCGCAACACCTGCTCGTCGGAAATCGGGGCAGGACGGGGAGCTGACGTATCCTCATCCCCGACATACGCCACCCGGATCACGAACGAGTCCAGATTGCGGCCACCGGTCACGAAGTACAGGGCGCCATCCGGTCCGACCACGCCGTCAGTCAGCGGAAGGGGTACGCCGCTGAGGAATTCCTCCACTTCCCCGGCGTACGAGCCGCCCGCCGCGGTCAGTTTTGTCCAGTAGATCGTGCCGAAGCTCCAGTCAAAGAGGAACATGCCCTCGCGGAAACGGGTGGGGAAAGCGAGGTTCGCCCCACCTACAACGGCTGTGGGTGATCCCTGTCCCACCTCAACGACCGGAGGCAGGGTGTCCGGATAGTAGGCCGGCCACTTGCCCGAGCCGGTTCGCCACCCGAAGTCACTGCCGCTCGTTGCGTGCAGCAGACGGATGGGCCGGTACCATGGCATGCCCAGGTCCCACTCCATGTCCGAGTCCCAGGCAAACAGCTCGCCGCTTCGGTCGAACCCGATGTCAAAGGTGTTGCGGAATCCGGCGCTCACCAACTCCCAGTCGGTACCCAGGGAGTCGGTGCGGGCAATCCATCCACCCGGCGCCTTGCGGTCGGCGGCGTGGCCGCGGGGATCGCGGATCACGGGCAGGACCTGGTCTTCCTGCCAAACGCGCGGTACCAGGCTGCCCTTGAAGTCAGGCAGTTCGGTGTGGTTGCCCGCCACGAGGTACAGGGACGCACCGTCCGGCCCCAGAAGGATCGAGTGGGGACCGTGCTCTCCCCACCCCTCGAAACGCGAGAGCGTCCGGATCGTGTCGAATTCATCGTCACCGTCCGTGTCCAGCAGCCGGTAGAGACCGCTGCCGTTCCCGTCGATTCCTTCTTCGCTGTTCACGACCACATAGAGACTGTTGAACGCCCACAACAGACCCTGGGCGTGGCCCAGGGCGACGTCCAGCTTCTGGACCTTTGTCGTGGCGGGGTCGCTTCCGATCGGCGCCGGCTCGATGCGGTAGAGCGAACCGTATTGGTCGGATGCCAGCAGCCGTCCCTTGCCGTCCACCGCAAGGGATACCCACGAGCTGCTGTCCGCTTCGGTCGGGCTGTAGAGGAAGTCGGCCTGGAATCCGTCCGGAAGGTTGAGTTTCGGGGGATCCTGGGCGAACCGGAAAAGCGGAACGTCGCGGAATGCCAGGCTGGCCAGCAGGACGATAACAACAACCAGGGGGGTGAGCAGGGTGCGCATGGGAGGGTGCGGGCGGGTGAACCATCGTTTGGCAGCTTCTGCTGCTTCATGCACAGTATAACGGAATTCTGGATTTCCGCTCAGACGATGGCTCGTTTACGTTGCAGAAACACTGCCGTCACATTTCGGCAACATGCCAAGGGTAGAATGCGGCTTTCCCAACCCAAGACCACCACGATGAGAACCATTTACACCCTGATTCTGCTGCTGGTGTTGTCCACTCCCCTTCAGGCCCAGACAACATCGTTCACCGTGTCCGGATACGTTTTTGACGAGCAGGGATTGACCTTGCCTGGGGCCACGGTCCAGATCAAGTCCCTCACGCGCGGGAGTGTAACCGATCAGTCCGGCCGTTTCGTGATGGCCGGCGTTCCGTCCGGCGCGCATATCATCGAGGTGAGCTACCTCGGATTCCAGTCGCAGGAACGAGAAGTAACGGTTTCTGCAGATATCGAAGTTGAATTCATGCTTTCGCCGGGCATCATCCAGGGTGAAGAGGTGCTGGTTGTGAGCGAACGACTCGCGGGAGAGGCCAAGGCGCTCAACCAGCAGCGTGCCAACATGAATGTGACCAACGTGGTCTCCACGGACCAGATCGGCAAATTCCCGGATGCCAACGTCGGCGACGCCCTCAAGCGCATCCCCTCCATCACGGTATTCTACGATCAGGGCGAAGCCCGCTTTGCTTCCATCCGAGGCTCGGCTCCGCAGCTAAACTCGGTACAGATCAATGGCGAGCGCATTCCTTCGGCCGAAGCCGAGATCAGAACGGTCCAGCTTGACCTGATCCCCTCGGACATGATCCAGACGATCGAGGTCAACAAGGTGCTTACCGCCGACATGGACGCCGACGCCATCGGGGGCTCTGTCAACCTGATTACCCGCGCGCCGTCCGGCGGCCAGCGCATCTCCCTCACTGCCGCCGGAGGCTACAACGACCTGCGCAGCGAGGCCACCAGCAATTTTGCGGCTGTCTTCGGGAATCGCTTCCTGGACCAGCGTCTCGGTGTGGTTGTCAGCGGTAGCTATCACAACAACAACCTGGGATCGGACAACTCCGAAGGTGAATGGGAAGACGACGACGGAAAGATCTTCATCGGTGAATGGGATATCCGTCGCTACGACCTGCAACGAATCCGTCGCTCCATTGCCGCCTCCCTTGACTATCGCCCCAACTCGAACTCGGTCATCTACTTCCGCTCGATGTACAATCATCGGGACGATTTCGAAAATCGATTCCGCGCCCGCTTTAAGCTCGACGAACCCAACGCCCAGGGTGTCGTGGAGGAAGCCGAACTGCGCCGCCAGACCAAAGGAGGTACGGACGATATCAAGAATGCGCGCCTTGAAGACCAGCGTGCATCCAGCTTTGCCCTGGCCGGCGAGCACTCGATGACCAAATTCCGGGTGGACTGGCAGGCCTCCTACTCACGCGCATCGGAAGAACGTCCGAATGAGCGCTACGTCTCCTGGCGCGTCAAGGACGTTCCCGTTCGCGTGGATGTGTCCGATCTGGAAAAGCCCACCTTCTCTTTCGTCAATGCTTCGGACACGGATCTGTCGAATTATTCGCTTCGCGAAATCACGGAAGAGTTCCAGTTCACGGAGCAGAACAACTACAACGCCCGACTGGACTTCACGCTGCCATTGGGTGGCTCGGATGCGGCAGACAATGGCTTGAAAGCGGGATATCGTCTGCGGATGAAGGACAAGATCCGGGAAAATTCCTTCGTCGAATACGAACCTACGGGCAGTCAGTTCGACAACATGAGCCTGCAGCCGACCGAGGACTACTCGGAAGCCGACTACCTGGCCGGGCCATATCTCGTAGGAACCTTCCAGACGCCGGAATCCCTGGGAGATCTGGATCTGGACAATTCTTCGCTGTTCGAGCGCTCCGATCTGCCTGAGGAGTACGCCGCAGGCAACTACGAGTCCGACGAAACGGTGCATGCAGGATATCTGAAGTACAACCGCGCTTTCAGCGATCAGCTTTCCGGCAGCTTCGGTGTGCGCGTTGAGGCCACCACGGCCACCTTTACAGGCAATGAGTTCAACGACGATACGGAAAGCGTGACGCCGGTCGAAGGCGAAAACTCGTACACGGACGTCCTCCCGAGCGCGCTTTTCCGGTACGAAATCGATGCCAACACCATTGTCCGGGCTGCCTGGACGAACACGTTGGCCCGCCCCGGCTTCTACGAGTTGGTACCGTATCGGGAGATTGCTGTCGAAGACAACGAACTCTCCGTTGGCAACCCCGACCTCGAGCCGACCCGCTCGATGAACTTCGACGTCATGGTCGAAAAGTACTTCGGTTCGGTGGGCCTGATCTCGGGTGGCGTCTTCTACAAGGACATCCAGGACTTCATCTACGTCCTCGAAGACAAGGATGCTGTCGACCCCGCCACGGGACGTACCTACGACGCCATCTTCCGCCCGGTAAACGGAGCTACTGCTTCGCTGGTCGGTTTCGAAGTAGCCATTCAGCGTCAGATTGATCAGCTGCCTGGCCTGGGCGTTTTTGCCAACTACACCTACACCAGCTCCTCTACGGAGAACCCCGGCATTTCGGACGAGAAGATCGATCTCCCCGGCACGGCCGAGCACTCCCTTAACACAAGTGTGTCCTACAACAAGGGAGCTGTGGACCTGCGCGTTTCGTTCAACTACAACAGCTCATACCTCGACCCGGATGCGCTGGATCTTACGCCAGGACTGGAGCGTTTCTACGACGCCGTGACCTATCTCGATGTCAATGGTCTTTACCGTGTCAATCAGCAGCTGCGCGTGTTCTTCAATGCGAACAACCTGCTCAATCAGCCGCTGCGCTTCTATGCGGGTGACAAGGATCGTACCTACCAGGCAGAGTACTACGGTCCCACATTCAACCTCGGCGTGAAATTCGACCTGTAGACATGCAAAGAAAGATCCGGATCATCTTTTTCGCTGTCATCCTGGCCGGGTGCGGGACTTCTCCCGCACCCGGTCTGGATGAATTGGCCTCCTATGAGGACGCTTTCTCCTTCCTGATCGTCGGCGACTTCGGTCGCAACGGATATCATGGTCAGCAGGAGGTGGCCGACATGATGAGCCGTGCAGGCGACATCATGGACATCGAATTCGTGGCCACCACCGGCGACAACTTCTACGACAATGGAGTGGCCAGCGTACACGACCCTCTGATCCAGTCAGCCTTCGAGGACATCTATGATGGACCGGGGCTACTGGTGGACTGGTACGTCTCCTTGGGCAATCATGAGTATCGTGGCAATATCCAGGCACTCATCGACTACGCTGACATCAGCAGACGTTGGAATATGCCGGCCCGCTACTACCAGAAATCGTTTGACACAGAGGACTTCGGCGTCTTGGACCTGTTCGTTGTGGACACATCGCCTTTCGAGGACGAGTACTACTCGGAAGCCAAGTACTTCCAGGTGGCCGAGCAGGACTCGTCGGCCCAGATGGCCTGGTTGAATGAAGCACTGGGGGCATCGACCGCCGATTGGAAGATTGTGGTGGGACACCACCCCCTCATCACCGGCGGAAATCGCCGGGATGACCCGCGTCATGTGGCCGCCCGACTGGAGCCCATCCTGGCCCGTCATGGCGTGGACGCCTACTTTGCAGGCCACGAGCACGACCTGCAGCACCTGGTTACCCCCCTCGGCGTCCACAATTTCATCTCCGGAGCAGGTTCCGAGTTGCGTCCGACCGGGACCATTCCTGAGACGCGGTACGCGGAATCCAGGAACGGTTTCATGTCAGCCTCGATCGACTCGAGCGGACTCACGGTTCATGTCGTGGATGCCCTTGGAGACATCCGGTATCAGACCACGCTGCCGGCCAAACCCCGAAATTGATCTCCCTTTTCGGCGCTATCAAGCACAGCGGGGCGCCCGGCAATGCC
>JAQCDI010000168.1 GCA_027620595.1 Bacteroidota bacterium
GATAGCGGGGACGAAGCGAGCGGAGTGAGCTTCAGGCCACCGATGGAGCGACGAGTAGGGCCGCGCAGCGGCCCGGGCGTTGCGCAGCAACGCAACAGGGTTCGAATCAGGCGAGCCGAAGGCGAGCCAAATGAGGAATCTTTGGGATAGCTGGGCCTACGGGGCTAAGCCTCAAATCAACGAGCGCCGGAAGGCGCTCGTAAATGAGAAACCGAGAAATCAGGCGAGCCGAAGGCGAGCCAGATGAGAAATCTTCGGATTGGCTGGGCCTGCGGGGCAAGGCCCTGAATCAGGCGAGCGCAGCGAGCCAGATGAGCCGCTGTGGGTTTGTCGCGGCCTGCGGGTCAAGGGCTCGAATCAGATGAGCCGTCACGCGGCAGCGCCTTCCCAGAACCGCCTTGTCACCCGGTACCCGAAGGCGGCCAGGAAGCAGAGCCCGGCCGCCACGGTCAAGGCGTGGAAGCCGATCATTAGGAACAGCCATGCGCCTGCGGTACCACCGGCCAGGAAGCCGACGATGATCAACAGGTAGAGGATGGCGCGGCGGGATTCAAACGGTTCGCCCCGCATCCTCGAGCCGATCATGAGCCCCAGATCAGTGAACAGGCCCGTCATGTGGGTGGTCCGCACGACCGCGCCGCTGTAGGTCGTGGCCATGGCATTCTGCAATCCACAGGCAGCGGACGCCAGATAATGTCCGGCATTCTCGGTGCGAAGCAGCAACAAGGCCGCGCCGAGCAGAAGTACGCACTCAACGTAGAGCGCGATGCCGTAGCGACCGCCCAGCTGGAGTTTCGTGCCATGCAGTATCAGGCCCGAAATGGCCGCGCCGACCACGAAGCTGGCAATGATGGTCAGCAGGTGCAGCAGCGTGGAGAACTGGGGCGTCAGCAACCCGGTGCCGACCAGGGTGGTGATGCCCGACATGTGGGACACCGCCTGATGCTCGAAGCCCATGAGCCCCACGGCGTTGACCGATCCGGCAATGAAGGCCAGCACAAAAGCGCCGTATTCAACCCATTGGGGCAGCCGAGATGTCATCGGGATTCAGCAGGAGAGCACGTGGGACAATGATGCCATAGGTAACCACGTGTACAACTCAATACCCAAGTGCGCCGCCAGGAAAGCGGACCCGGAAGAAAACGGTTCGCCCGTCAGTCCGGTTTTTGCACCCCTGGAACGACATTCGAAATGGTCATGCCCATCTCGTCGTCCGCGGCTTCCTCAATCCAGTCGATAAAGAATTCTGCCGGATAGCCGAATTCCGACCACGTGACGTCCAACCGGTCCGCCTCCGTTTCTGCCCGCTGGATCATGTCGAACACTTCGTCCATCGTCTCCAGCCATTCCAGTTGATCCGCCGGGACCGGCTCATTGTCGTAGACCCGCAGGGCAGCGACCACTTCACCGCCCTCCACCTGCAGCCAGTGCTCGCCGCCGTTGGCGCAGAAGCAGCCGCGCATGACGTTGAAACTGTAGGTGGTGCCGAAGCGAGCCTCAAACAGCGCCTTCTGCTCTTGCACGGTGGACGTGCGAGCGTCATCCGGTCCGGCAATCTGGCAGGCCGAAAACGGCAACAGGAAAGCGAGAAGCAGGAAAGCGCGCACGGGAGGCATCAGGGTAGAATGAAGGTTCGCCCGTAAAATCCGGAATCAGACGACGGGCAGCAGCTGCATTTCGGCCGAGCGGACGTTTCCGGTGTCCGACAGGACATCCAGCGACACCGATTCGATCTGGCCAACGCGGGAGGCGTCAAAAGGCGCCTCGACACGCACATGGTTGTCGGTGAAGCCGCTCATCCAGCCGTCGCGGTCCATGTCTTCCCACAGCACCGGGCGTTCCGATCCCAGGAACCGCGTGTAGAATGCCGCCCGCTTCTTTTCGGAGAGCAACCTGAGTCGTCGATTGCGCTGGGAACGTTCCTGTTTCGGGACGACCCCGCCTCCCATGCGGTCCAGCTGATCGACCGCCACCGTGTCCGGTCGCTCGGAGTAAGTGAACACGTGCAGGTAAGAGATGGGCAGGTCGGCCAGGAAAGTGAACGTGTTTTCGAACCGCTCTGGCGTCTCGGCCGGGAAGCCGACGATCACGTCCACGCCGATGGCCGCGTCGGGCAAGAGGCGCATGATTTGGTCCACGCGTTCGGAGTAGAGGTCGCGGCGATAGCGCCGCCGCATCTTACCGAGCACGAAGTCGTCGCCACTCTGCAACGGGAGATGGAAGTGCGGCATGAACGCGCGCGAACCGGCCACGAAGTCCACGATGTCGTCCGTGAGCAGATTGGGCTCGCAGGAGGAGATCCGGAATCGGTCGATGCCCTCCACCCGGTCCAGTTCGCGCAGGAGGTCGAGCAGTTCTTCGCCGCGTTCCTGCCCGAACAAGCCGATGTTGACGCCGGAGAGCACGATTTCCCGGTACCCCGCCTCGGCGATGGCTTCCGCTTGCCGAACCACACCCGGGATCGTGTCCGATCGACTTCTGCCGCGTGCCTGCGGGATCGTGCAGAAGGAGCAGGTGTAATCACAGCCGTCCTGGACCTTGAGGAAGGCGCGCGTGCGCTCCGAAGCCGAGTAAGCCGCGCCGAAAGCGGTGACATCGTCGATGCACGACACTTCGATCTGCGTCTGCTCTTGCTTGTCCAGCGCGTCGAGGTAGGCAAAGAGATTGAACTTCTCATTGGCCCCCAGGACCAGGTCCACACCGTCGATGCCTGCTACCTCTTCTGGGCGAAGCTGGGCAAAGCAGCCCGTCACGATCACGAACGCTTCGGGGTTGGCGCGCAACGCCTTGCGTATGGCCTGACGACACTTCCGATCGGCTTCGTCCGTTACCGTACAGGTATTGAGCACCACGACATCGGCTGCCTCGCCGAACGGCACGGCTGCAAAATCCCGTTGGCGGAATTGCTCGGCCATCGTACCGGTTTCGGCAAAATTGAGCTTGCAGCCCAGGGTATGGAAGGCGACGGTCGACACAAAAGTTTGCCTTTTCTGGTGCAGGATCGGCGGCTCTGCAACGGGTTTGGTATTTTCGGAGTTTCACCCACTGCCGGACTCTGTGTCCGGCTTCACGCAATACTCGGCTGCATGTTCGCCAAGGAAGGACTCGGTCTCATCTTCGGGGCCCTCACCATGTTTGTCATCCTGATCGTCCTCGGCACGCTCGCAGGCGGTTGGATCGGCTGGGGCATCATGCTCTTCGGTCTGCTGATCTTCGGCTTCACGTGCTGGTTCTTCCGGGATCCCAACCGCACGATAACGAGCGTGGACGAGTGGACCCTGCTTTCGCCGGCCGACGGCAAGGTGGTGGTGCTGCAGGAAGTGGACGAACCCCTCTTCCTGAAGGGAAAAGCCAAACAGATTTCCATTTTCCTTTCACCGCTCAACGTCCACGTCAACCGGATTCCCATTGCCGGAACGATTGAATTCGACGAGTACGTGCCGGGTGACTACCTCGTGGCCTGGCACGAGAAGGCCAGCGAGCTCAATGAGCGCAGCCAACTAGGTGTGCGTCACGCATCCGGGCAGAAAGTGCTGTTCAAGCAGATTGCCGGAGCGGTGGCCCGTCGGATCGTCTATCATGTAACGGTGGGGGATACCGTTGGCACAGGCGAACGCTTCGGGATCGTGAAATTCGGTTCCCGCATGGACATCCTGCTGCCGCCCGACGCCGAGATCCTGGTGAACCTGGAGGACAAGGTGGCCGGTGGAATCCACCCGATTGCCCGCCTGGCCGAGAGGGAGGGTTGACATGCCATTTCCACGTCGACGTCGTCCTCGCCCGGGATTGAAGCAGCGCCGCTTCCGTCAGCGCCTCATTGCCTACCGCGAGGCCAAAGGGCGTCCGGCATTGCGTGGCATCCCGCGCGCCGCGGTGCCATCGTTCTTCACCCTGATGAACCTGTTCTGTGGGTTCCTGGCCATCATCCAGGTCCACGAAGGGGTGTTGGTCAATGCAGCGTGGCTCATCCTGCTGGCTTCTTTCTTTGACATGCTCGACGGCATGATGGCCCGTCTGACCAACAGCACCAGCCTCTTCGGAGTAGAACTCGACAGCCTCTGTGATGTGGTCTCCTTCGGCGTGGCACCCTCCTTCATGATCTGGGCGTTCGGGCTGCGCGACTTCGGGACGGCCGGCGTGATCGTGGCTTCGCTGCCGGCGCTGGCCGGTGCCATCCGGTTGGCCCGGTTCAACGTGAACTTCGAGGGCACCAAGAGCGATTACTTCTCCGGTCTGCCCATTCCCATGACCGCCATGGTCATTGTGGCCCTCATCCTCAACGACGACCTGGTCCGCTCCTGGATGGATGGCAAGGGGGACGTCAATGCCGTAATGGCTGCCGTGATCGTCCTCTCGGGCCTGATGGTTACCAATATCCCGTTTGATTCAGTTCCCCAGCCGTCGGCCCACTACATCCGGACCCACCCTCGCAATGTGATCTTTGCATTGGTGGCAGTAGCGGTCATTTTCTGGCTTCGTGAGTTTGGCCTGTTGCTGGTGCTGGGCGCCTACTTGTTGATCGGCGTCACCCGAGCGGTGGTGCGTTTGGCGCGTGCCATCCAGGAGGCGCCCGATCCGGGTACTCCGCCGGCTCAATGACCTCCGGTGCCGGGTGAATTCTGGCCCAATCGTCCTGCGCTTCCTCCACGGGCGCCCTCACCATTGTATCTTTCCAGCACGCCGCCCTTCATCCACAGGAGTCGTTTCCGCCGCCGCCATGTTCAAAGCCGAGATCACCGTTACCCTGCGCCCTTCCATCCTTGACCCCCAGGGAAAAGCCGCCCACCACGCGCTGGGCGAACTTGGATTCAACGGCGTCCACCAGGTCCGTATCGGCAAATTCATCGAGTTGGAAATCGATGCTCCTTCGGCAGAAGAAGCCACCCGTATGGCCCGAGAAGCCGCCGACAAGCTGCTGGCCAATCCGGTGATGGAGGACTTCCAGGTAAAGGTCAATGAGCTCGCCGGCGCCTGATACACGGCGGCACGTCCAGGTCGACGTGCTGGAGGAGGAGCTGGTCGACACAGCCTGGCGCGTCTTGCTGTTCAACGACGAGGTCCACACGTTCGAGGAAGTGATCGGCCAGATCATCAAGGCCACCGGCTGTTCGGTGAGCCGGGCGGAAGCGCTGACATGGACGGTGCACAACGAGGGCAAGGCCCAGGTCTATGAAGGACCCTTCGAGGCCTGCCTCAAGGTGGAAATCATCCTTGCGGAAATCGGGCTCATCACCCGGATCGTCGGGTAGCGCAGGACGGATTCCGGCTATTCTTGCCGCCAGAAGGGAAAGAATTGCTCCCGGATTGGGGGGCGAACCGCCGAAAAAGGTCGTTTTCCGGGGATGGAGCGGAGCGGCATGATGTTGGCCGAGCAGAGGGCAGGACAACCAACCCCTCAGGAACTCCGCCATGATCATCACGACCCGCAACGTCTATTCGACCGTTGGCCTCATCATCGGCCTGCTTGTTGCCACCGCCCTTTTTTTTGCCCTTCCGTCACAGGCACAGGACCAGCAGGGCAAAGTCTCCTGGTCCGCCATGAACCAGCATGGACGCAAGACGGCTTCGGGTGAGCGCTACGACCACAGGGCATTGACGGCCGCTCACGCATCGCTCCCATTCGACACCATGGTCCGTGTCCGCAATCCGCTCACCTCCGAGCAGGTGGTGGTCCGCATCAATGACCGCACACAGGATGCCGCCATCGTGATCGGCCTCTCCGGGGCTGCCGCCCAGAAGCTCGGTTTCTTCGAGCAGGGATCGGGGGCAGTTCAGCTCTGGGTACTGGACACGGACCAATCCGTGATCATCGCATCGGCCGACAAGGTGGCGGGTGAGTCGGAGCGGCGATCCGTGCCTATGAACCGTGGTGCCAGCATGCCGGAGAATGTGGCCACGGTGCCACAGCCTGCCGCTGCCGCAGAAGCCCCGGATGCCGGTACCCTGCAGATGACGTCCTGGTTTACCCTCCAGATTGGCTCCTTTGCCACGCTCGAAGGCGCCCAGGAACTGGCCCGCTCCTACGAGGAAGCCTGGGTCCGCCCGGTCGAGACGGCCGATGGTGCCACCTATCGGGTCTACTTCAGCCGATTC
>JAQCDI010000169.1 GCA_027620595.1 Bacteroidota bacterium
GAACCACCGCATGGTGCACCGGCGTGTGGTCATCGAGGCGCCCAGGGACGGGGTTGTGCTGAGCAAGAACGTCACCCAGGGAGCCCGTGTCATGGCCGGACAGGAGCTGTACCGTCTGGCTGATCTGAGCCGGGTCTGGATCCACGCCAGCTTCTATGATTTTGAACTGCCCTGGATCTCAGAGGGGCTGACCGCCAAGATCGAGTTGAGCTATCTGCCGGGTGTGGAGCGCACCGGTGTGGTGTCCTACATCTACCCGTTCCTTCGACAGAAGGCGCGCGATGTGCATGTGCGCATTATTGCGCAAAATCCGGACGGTCAGCTCAAACCCGGCATGTTTGCCAACGTCCAGCTTTCGGGCCGAACCCTGAACAATGTGGTCGTGGTGCCTTCCGCTGCCATCATCCGCTCCGGGGAACGGACGCTGGTCTTCGTGGACATGGGGGACGGACGTGTGGACCCACGGGAAGTGCGGATCGGAGCGGAGGCCGATGACATGGTCCAGATCGTGGCCGGTCTCGAAGCAAAGGAACGGGTGGTAGTTTCCGCCCAGTTCCTGATCGACTCCGAGAGCCGCCTGCAGGAGGCCATCGCCAAGATGCGGGGGCCGGCAACCGAAGCGGCAATGGATCACTCGGACATGGATCCTTCCGGCATGGCGCCTGAAGCTGGCGGGGCGGTGCCTTCTGCGGTTCGCCCTCAAGCCGCACCGGCGGATTCTGCCGATGTGGATCACACAGGACACAACCACTGAACGGACCCATGCTCGAACGCATCATCGAATTCTCGGTCCGTAACCGGATCGTCGTCCTGATCCTGACCGCCCTTACGGCGGCCGCAGGGTTCTGGGCGCTTCGGAATACCGCGGTGGACGCCATTCCGGATCTCTCCGACGTCCAGGTCATCATCCTGACCCAGTACCCGGGACAGGCTCCCCAGGTAGTGGAGGACCAAGTGACCTATCCGTTGACATCGGCCATGTTGGCCGTTCCCCACGCCAAATCGGTGCGCGGTTATTCCTTCTTCGGCCTCTCGTTCGTCTACATCATCTTTGACGACGACACCGACATGTACTGGGCCCGCAGCCGCGTGCTCGAGTACCTGAACTACGTCGCGGGCCGGTTGCCCCAAGGGATCACCCCCACCATCGGACCGGATGCCACGGGCGTGGGTTGGGTCTACGAATACGTGCTCGACGGCGGGGATCAGGTGGACCTGCAGCAGTTGCGCTCCATCCAGGACTGGTTCCTGCGCTACGAGCTGATGAGTGTGCCCGGCGTTTCAGAGGTGGCCTCCATCGGCGGATATGTCAAGCAGTACCAGGTGGAGGTGGACCCGAACCGGTTGCTGGCCTACAACATCCCGCTTTCGCGGGTCCGGCAGGCGTTGCAGCGCTCGAACGCGGATGTGGGCGGACGTATCGTAGAAATGGGCGAGACCGAGTTCATGGTCCGCGGCCTGGGGTACATCCAGTCCATCGAGGACATCGAGAACATCTCGGTGGGCGTGGACGACTACGGCACACCCATCCTGATCCGCAATCTGGGGCATGTGCACCTGGGTCCCGAACTGCGTCGCGGCCTGCTGGACTGGAACGGGGAAGGGGAAACCGTGGGCGGCATCGTCGTGATGCGCTACGGCGAGAATGCCCTGACCACCATCGAGGGGGTCAAGAAGAAGCTGGAACAGCTGCAAGCCGGTCTGCCGGAGGGAGTTACCATCCGCACGGCCTATGATCGCTCCGGCCTCATCGAGCGGGCCATCGACAACCTCAAGGACAAGCTGCTCGAGGAAAGCCTGATCGTGGCACTCATCACGATCATCTTCCTGATGCATTTCCGGAGCGCGTTGGTGGCCATCTTCTCGCTGCCCATGGGCATCCTGATTGCCTTCCTGATCATGAAGGCGCAGGGGCTGAACGCCAACATCATGTCGCTTTCGGGCATTGCGATTGCCATCGGGGCCATGATGGACGCGGCCATTGTCATGATCGAGAATCTGCACAAGCATCTCGAGCGGGACAAAGGGAAGACGGACCACTGGGAAATCGTACTGAAGGCTTCGAAGGAGGTCGGGCCGGCGCTGTTCGTGTCGCTCCTGATCGTCACGCTCTCGTTCCTGCCCGTCTTTACCCTCCAGGCTCAGGAAGGCAAGCTCTTCCAGCCCCTGGCCTATACCAAGACCTGGGCCATGGCAGCCTCGGCCCTGCTGGCCATCACGGTGGTGCCCATCCTGATGGGGTATTTCGTGCGCGGCAAGATCATGCCGGAGAACAAGAACCCGCTCAACCGCATCCTGAAGACGATCTACCACCCGTTCATCCACGGAGTGCTGCGCTTCAAGTTCGTGACCATTGCAGCGGTGGCCATCCTTCTCCTGGTCACGGTCTGGCCCCTGTCCCGACTGGGTTCGGAGTTCATGCCGCCCTTGAACGAAGGGGACATCCTCTACATGCCCACAACCGATCCGGGCATCAGCATCACCAAGGCGCGTGAACTGGTGCAGCAGACGGATCGCATCATAAAGTCCTTCCCCGAGGTGGAACATGTGCTGGGCAAGGTGGGACGTGCCGAAACGGCCACCGACCCGGCCCCGCTTTCCATGATGGAGTCCACCATCACGCTCAAGCCTCAATCCGTGTGGCGGGAAGGCATGACCATGGAGAAGCTCATCGACGAGATGGATGCGGCCATCCAATTCCCGGGATTGACGAACGCCTGGACGATGCCCATCAAGACCCGTATCGACATGCTCTCGACCGGCATCAAGACGCCCGTCGGGATCAAGGTCATGGGGCCGAACCTGCAAACCCTGGCGGACATCAGTTCCGAAATTGCAGCGGTCCTCGGGGACGTCCCGGGAACGGCCAGCGCCTATCCGGACAAGACGGTGGGCGGTCGGTTCCTGGACTGGAAAATCGACCGGCTTGAGGCGGCCAGGCACGGCCTTACCGTTGGTGATGTGCAGGACGTGATCATGTCGGCCATCGGTGGGATGAACGTGACGCAGACCGTGGAAGGCCTCGAGCGCTACCCCGTCAACGTGCGCTACTCCCGGGAGAACCGCGATGACCTCTCGGCTCTGGGCCGCGTGCTCATTCCCACTCCCCGCGGTACCCAGATTCCACTCAGCTACGTGGCCGAGATGGAGATCAAACAGGGGCCTCCGGTCATTAAGAGCGAGAATGCCCGCCGGACAGCGTGGATTTACGTGGACATCCGGGATACAGATATCGGCTCCTATGTCGCGGCAGCGCGGGAGCGGGTGGAAGCGGAAGTGGAGCTGCCTGAGGGGTATTCGCTCATCTGGAGCGGACAGTATGAGTACATGGAGCGTGCCCGTCAGCGCCTCATGGTCGTCATCCCGCTGACCCTGCTGGTCATCTTCCTGCTGCTTTACATGAACTTCCGTTCGGTGTCCGAAAGCATGCTCGTCATGCTCAGCCTGCCGTTCTCGCTCGTCGGGGGGATCTGGCTCATCTGGTGGTACGGATTCAACCTGAGTGTGGCCGTGGGTGTCGGATTCATAGCCCTCGCAGGGGTGGCCGCCGAAATAGGGATCATCATGCTGACGTACCTGGACCAGGCCTACAGGGAGCGGGTCGAGGCCGGGGAGATGCGGCATCTGGCCGACCTCAGGCAGGCCATCTACCAGGGCACGACCCTGCGACTCCGGCCCATCCTGATGACGGTCCTCTCGGTCATCATTGGATTGCTTCCCATCCTTTGGGGAAGCGGGACCGGTTCGGAGATCATGCAGCGCATCGCGGCGCCGATGATCGGTGGCATGATCTCGACGACCGTCCTGGGTCTGCTCGTCCTGCCCACCATCTACTACCTCTGGAAAGGCCGCACGCTGCGGCACGTGCCAGAAGCCTGACGATGCCTGCAAAGGGTGACAGGCCTGCTCTCCGGACCGTCACCCCGATTTGCATTCGAAAGGCCTGGCCCTACCTTGGTGGGGCCAGGCCTTTTCATCTCAGCCGTCGGAGTAGTCATCGATCGCAGGGGCGTTCATGGCTTTCCTTCCAACGTTCCGAGGTGATCCCGTGAAACGAATCGACGCATTCATCAAACCTGAAGTGGCGGAGGCCGTCCGCCATGCCATGCTTTCGGCGGGCGTGGACGTGGTGTTTGTTAACACCATCCACCAGTTTGCCAACCCAGGCCGCTCTCAGGCGGAGCCTGAAGAGCGGGGGAAAGCGTTGTCCGGAAGCGAGCGCGTCTGGCTGATGGCATTTGTCGAAAGCCAGCAGACTGTGCGGATCACCGGTGTGATCCGTAACCACGCCCGGACCGAGACACCTTTCGATGGCCGCATCGTGATTTCCCACGTGGAGAACGTCTACAGCCTCAACCAAGGCAGCTGAGGATCTCCGTCCATCACTCCGGAATGATGCCTACCATGCGCAGCGGGCCGCCCGAGCCCCCTTCGATCTTCATGGGCAGGGCAATGACGAAGGCGCCCGTTTCCGGAAGACGGTCCAGGTTGGCCACGTTCTCGAAGGCGGGGATGTTGGCCCCGAAAAGGTGCTGGTGGGACTCGAAGAGTGTCGACTGTCCGTAGTCGATACTCGGTGTGTCGATGCCCACGGCTTTGATGGAACGGTTCGCCACTATCCAGGAGGCCGCCTCGGGATCGATGCCCGGAAAGTGGAGCAGCGCAACGGTAGCAGGGCCTCGGTCGGCCGTGCCCATATACGCCTCCCGATCCGGCCAGTACTGTCCGAATCCGGTGCGGAAGAGCAGGATCGAGCCCTCGGGAATGGCGCCATGCGTGTGCTCCCAGGCCATGATGTCGTCCACCGAGATGAGGTGGTCCCGGTCGGCAGCTGCCTGTTGGCTCACGTCGATGACCACGGCCGAACCCATCAGGCGATCGAGCGGAATCTGGTCGGCCGCATGTTTCCCTTCACTGAAGTGGATCGGCGCGTCGAGGTGGGTGCCCCCGTGTTCAGCCGTCTTCACGGTGTAGGCGGTGTACCAGAAACCCGCATCCGTCGTGCCTTCGAAGTCCGTACTTTTCTCGAAGCCGGGGGCGGTGGGCCAGTAGACAGTCTCGCTGTTGTAGGCGTAGGACATGTCGACCAGCGCGCCGGACGGGAAGGCGGGCGCGGCGGCCTGTTCGGCAGGTTGGCAGGCGGACAGGGCAAGAAGCAGGAGGGCGGGAAGGAAGCGGCGCATGACAGGAAGGGATGAATTAGGCACGGCAGTATAGCACGGCGCGGGAAAATGTGTGTAGGTTCGCCCCCATGCGCATTGGCCTCGTATATGACCTGTTTGACGACTATCCCTGGGTTTCGGGTGAACCGTTCGACGCGGACGCCGAGAATGAGCCCGAGGAGACGGTCGAAGTCCTGGAAGCCGCTTTCCGGCGGCTGGGACACGAGCCCGTGCGCATAGGTCCCGCCCGCAACCTACTGCGGCTCATGACCAATCCGGGATTCGACCTGGGGATTTCGATTGCCGAGGGGGCCCGCAGCCGCAACCGCGAAGGTGAGGCGCCCACACTCTTCGAGTTGATGGGCGTACCCTTCCTGGGGTCCGATGCGCTGACGATGTCCCTCAGTCTGGACAAGGTCTGGACCAAGGATCTGGCCGAAGCCGCTGGCGTGGCCACGCCAGCCTACATGGTGATCTCCGATCCTGCGGCCGTCCCGGACTGGGATGCCTGGCCTGCCTTCGTCAAACCGCGATACGAGGGATCCGCCAAGGGACTGACCGCAGCGAGCAGGGTCTCGTCGCAGGAGGCGCTTGAGAAGCAGGTTCGCCACCTCATCGAATCCTACGGCCAGGACGCGCTCGTGGAGGTCTTCATCGCGGGAAGCGAATTCACCGTGGCCGTGGTGGGGCACGACCCGGTGCGTACCCTGCCCGTCATCCAACGGGCGGTCGAACCTTCGACCGGCATCGGGCTGCATGTCCTGGACCGGAAGGGGCTTCCGGAACTCGACCATGCCTGGGAACTGCCAGGTACGCTGACCCCGGAACTCGAGGCACGGTTGCAGGCTGCTGCGCTGGCCGTGTT
>JAQCDI010000170.1 GCA_027620595.1 Bacteroidota bacterium
GCCGTGGCGCCCGGATTCATCAACATGCTGTCCTGGGCGCCCGATGACCTGTGGGGGGACGGCCGCTCGATGTCCGACATCCTGCAGGGCGTCACCCTGGAGGTATTCGGGGAAGGCAGCTCCGAAGGTCCCCTCAGTGAGGCCATGAAAGATGCCTACGATCCGGAGGATCGCCCGCAGTGGATCACGCTCCGGGAGTTCCTGGAAACGCTGGAGCAGCGGGGCATTTCCACCAACGTGGCCTCCTTCATCGGCGCCACGACGGTGCGTGTGCACGAGCTCGGATATGAGGATCGCCCCCCGACCCCCGAAGAGCTCGATCGCATGAAGGCCTTGGTGCGCCAGGCCATGGAGGAAGGGGCGATGGGACTGGGTTCATCGCTGATCTATGCGCCGGCCTTCTATGCGGACACCGACGAACTCATTGAGCTCTCCAGGGTCGTGTCCGAGTACGACGGCATGTACATCTCCCACATGCGCTCCGAGGGCAACCAGCTGCTCGAGGCGCTCGAGGAATTGATCACCATAGCGCGGGAAGCCGATGTAAAAGCCCAGGTCTACCACCTGAAGGCCGCCGGAGAGAGCAACTGGCCCAAGATGGATCAGGCCATTGCCCGCATCGAAGCGGCCCGCGCCGAGGGCCTGGCCATCACCGCCGACATGTATACGTATGTAGCGGGCGCCACCGGCCTCGACGCGCACATGCCCCCGTGGGTACAGGAAGGCGGCTTCGGCGCCTGGCGCGAGCGGCTGATGGACCCGGACATCCGTGCCCGGGTGCTCGAGGAGATGCGGACGCCGACCAATGAATGGGAAAACCTGGGCCTCGGGGCCGGCCCGGAAGGCATCATGGTGGTCAGCTTCAAGCAGGATTCGCTCCGGCATCTGATCGGGCGATCCCTGGCCGACATCGCCGCCGAGCGCGGCACGACACCGGAGGACGTGGCCATCGACCTGGTCATCCACGACTCCACCCGCGTCGGCACGGTTTATTTCCTGATGTCGGAAGAAAACGTTCGCAAGCAGATTGCCCTGCCCTGGATGGCGTTCGACTCGGATGCCGGCTCCATGGCCCCTGAAGGCGAGAACCTCAACAACAACCCTCATCCCCGCGCCTACGGCAACTTTGCCCGCCTGCTCGGGAAATACGTGCGGGACGAACAGGTCATTCCCCTCGAGGAAGCGGTTCGTCGCCTGACCAGCTTTCCCGCGGAGAACCTGGGTGTGGTGAACCGCGGGCGACTCGCCTCGGGTTACTTCGCGGACATAACGGTTTTCGACCCGGCCACGATCCAGGACCATGCCACCTTTGAGGAGCCGCACCAGCTGTCCACCGGCATGCATCATGTCTTTGTCAACGGCGGTCATGTGATCCGGGATGGTGCGCACACGGGAGCCATGCCCGGCCGGGCCGTATACCGGGGAGAACGATGAAACGACTGTCCGTTCTGGTACTGCTGACCGCGCTGGGCTGCGGTTCGCCCGATTATGACCTCATCATCGAAGGCGCCACCATCGTGGACGGGACGGGCGAGCCGTCCTACGTCGGAGACGTGGGTGTGCGGGCCGACACGATTGCTTTCATCGGGGATCTGGGCGATGCGTCGGCTACGGAGCGGGTGGCAGCCTCCGGACTGGTCCTGGCCCCCGGGTTCATCGACATCCACAGCCACGCCACATCGGGCAGCATCGAGGGCAGTGACATCGTTGAGCGCCCTGAGGCGGAAAACTATGTCCGGCAAGGAGTTACAACCGTTCTTGGCGGACAGGACGGTGCCTCCATGGCGGACGTTGCGGCGTTCCTTTCGTACATGGATGACCATCCGGCCACCATCAATGTGGGCGTCTTCTATGGGCACGGTTCGCTCCGGGCCCGGGTCATGGGAGAGGACGATGTGCCCCCCACGCAGGAGTCCCTGGGCGAAATGGTCCGCCTTGTTGAGCAGGCCATGGCCGACGGCGCTTTCGGCCTCTCCTCCGGCCTGGAATACACGCCGGGAGCCTTCGCTTCGGTGGATGAGCTGGCCGCCCTGTCCGCTCCTGTTGCGGCGCATGACGGAATGTACATATCGCACATCCGGGACGAGGGAGGCCGGTTGCTGGAGAGTGTCGATGAGGTGCTCGAGGTAGGACGACGCTCGGGAGCCCGCGTACAGGTGACGCATCACAAGGTGATCGGCAAGGGTCGTTGGGGCATGGCCTCCGAATCGCTGGCCCTGATCGATGCCGCGAGGATTACGGGTGTCGATGCAGCCTCCGACCAATATCCCTACACCGCATCCAGCACGGGGCTGACCATCCTCTTTCCCACCTGGAGCAAGGACGGCGGCTTCGAAGCGCTACAGGCCCGCTTGGCCGATCCGGCCCAGCGGGCGCGTATCCGGGCCGATGTCATTGAACATATCACCGTGGAACGCGGCGCCGACCCATCCACGATCGTGGCGGCGCGTTGCGGCTTCGATGCCTCCTTCAACGGTAAGAGCCTGGCGGACATCCTTACTGATCGGGGCGAACCGGTAACCGTACCGGGCGCGGCCGACGTGGCCCTCGAACTGGTGGAGGCCGGCAGCTGCTCGGGCGTCTTCCACTCGATGTCGGATGGGGATGTAGCCACCATCATACAGCATCCGTGGACGTCGATTTCCTCTGACGGAGGCATTCCGGCCCTGGATGAAGGAGTCCCCCACCCCCGCAATTACGGCGCCTTTGCCCGCGTTTTGGGACGATATGTCCGGGAAGACGGAGTCCTATCGCTGGAGGAGGCTGTCCGCAAGATGACGGCCCTGCCCGCCGAACGGCTCCGACTCGCAGACCGCGGGACGCTGGCCGTCGGGAAGAAAGCGGACCTGGTCGTCTTCGATCCGCAGTCCATCCGGGACACCGCCCTCTTCGGAGATCCCCACCACTACGCCGAAGGGGTGCATCACGTTTGGGTCTCGGGTCGCCCCGTACTCCGGGACGGCGCCTCGACCGGCGAGCGGCCCGGCAAGGCGCTCCGACACGGACAATAGATCCACCATCCGGCCCTTCGATCATGAGCGGCGGATTTTGTGGAGATCCGGTGTAGGTGAATCAAGAAATTGTTATTCTTGGTGGTCAACGGGAAGGGGCAAAGCGCGTGCCTGCGCCCCGAAGCGCTTCCAGCGCCCCCTCAACGTCATTATTCACCCTCAGGAGAGTCTCATGACCCAATTGCTAGCCCGACTGACGTGTGCCCTGACCCTGGTTTTGCTTCTTGCCGTGCCAGCGTCTGCACAGAACGGAACGGTTTCCGGTACCATAACTGTCGAGGAAGACGGCGCCGCTCTTGCCGGTGCAAACGTCGTCGCCTTGGATGCGGACGGATCCATCGTGACCGGAGCCGCCACCCAGCTCGATGGAACCTACAGTTTCAGCATTGCGGCGGGTACCTACACCCTCCGCGCCCGCTTCGTCGGATTCCAGGATTGCGAAATGTCGGTAACGGTTGCTGCGGGGGGCTCCACAACCATGGATTGTGCCCTCAGCCAGACCGGCCTGGAGCTCAATACCGTGATCGTGGCGGCGTCGCGTCGTGAGGAGAAAGCCCTCGATGCCCCGGCCTCCATCTCGGTCCTCTCGGCTCAGGATCTGCAGAGCAGCGTCGGCGGCTCCTCGGTTGAGGCGCTGCGCAACACGCCGGGCGTCGACATGCAGCAAACGGGTGTCGACCGCCGCGAAATGGTGCTGCGTGGATTCAACAACGCATTCTCGGGCGCAGCATTCGTGCTTACGGATTACCGGCAGGCAGCTGTGCCGTCCCTGGCGGTGAACATCTACTCCATCATGCCCAACATTGCCATCGACGTGGATCGTGTCGAGGTAGTTCGTGGTCCGGGCTCGGCGCTTTACGGAGCCGGTGTGGATGCCGGCGTGGTACACTTCATTACCAAGGACCCCTTCTCACACCCTGGAACGACCATCTCGGTCCAGGGAGGCGAACAGTCCATGTTCGGTGGCCAGTTCCGTCATGCCGGTGTTGCATCGAACGGCAAGCTGGGCTACAAGATCACCGGTACCTACCTGCAGGCGCAGGATTGGGAACTCGACCCCAGTGACCCACACGACGCTGCGCAGATTGCCATTGACGGCGAGCGGGACACCGATTATCAGAAGTCTAATTTCAACGGCAACCTGGAATACCGCTTCAGCGACACGGGCTCCCTGACTGCCAATGCTGGGTATTCCACCCTGAAAGCCACGGTGCTGTCCGGCGTTGGAACCCTTCAGGCCGAAGGCTACGGGTACTCCTATGGTCAGCTTCGTCTCAAGCTGGACAAATTCTTTGCCCAGGTCTACCTGAACATCAACGATGCCGGGGACTCCCGCGTCTACGGCGCCTTTGACGTTGTGGACAAGTCCACGCAGTTGGTGGGACAGGCGCAGTACGAGTTCGCCACCGCCAATGGCAAACAGAACACGATTGTCGGCGCAGACTTCGAGTTCATCCGTCCGGACACGGAAGGAACGATCCAGACGGACGAAGGCATCGATGAGTTCGGTGGCTACCTCCAGACCACACGGGCCATCACCCAGAAGCTGGACATCACGGGAGCCGTCCGCGGAGACTACTCCTCGGTTACGGAAGCCTTCGAAATCAGCCCGCGCGCGGCGCTCGTCTTCAAGCCGAACAACGCCCACTCCTTCCGCGTGACGTACAACCGCGCCTTCTCGTCACCGTCGACGAACTCGAGCTTCCTGAACATCATCGCCGGATTCATCCCGGGAACGGACATTGCGATCCGGGGTCGGGGTGCAGCCGACGGGTACACCTGGCAGCGCAACGCCGCGTTCGCAGGCATTGCCGGCACGGACCTGGTGGCTTCGAGCCTGAACCCGGCCTCGCTGGGTGCTCCCCAGCCGATCGGGCTTCCGCTTGACGCTGTCTATGCCTCCATGTACGCCAGTGTAGCCGCCATTCCGCCGGCCACGCTGGCTGCGATGCTCGGTCCAGATCTGCCGGTCAACGCCCAGACGGCCGGCGCCCTGCAAGCGCTGCTCTCGCCGCAGGCCGGTACGAACGTCCAAGGCTTCTCGAACGGACTCCTGGCCTTCCTGAACACGTCCTCCGGAAGCGTTGAAGTTTCACCCTATCGTGACCTGGCCGATGTCGATCCGCTCAAGCAGACCATCACGAACACGGTCGAGTTCGGTTACAAGGGCATCATCAACGACAAGCTGCTCCTGACCGCCGACTTCTACTGGACGAAGCGTGACAACTTCGTCGGTCCGCTCCTCATGGAGACGCCGTTCGTGATCGTCCCGAACCTCTCGAACGATCTCGTTGCGGCCATTGCCACGGGTATCGCCGGTAATGCCCCGCTGGCCGGTGCGCTGGGACAGTTCGGTGTCAGCAGCCAGGCCGCGGCCGGCCTGCTGGTCGGACTGGCCGGATCGGCCCTGCCGAGCGCCAGTACACCGGTGGCCATCGTTCAGCCGATGGAGAACAACCCCGGTGTCGGCCAGACGCCTGAGTTGATGCTCACCTACCGCAACTTCGGCAAGGTCTCCTTCTACGGCTCGGACCTGGCCTTCCAGTACCTGGCCAACGCCAACCTGAGTCTGTTCGGCAACGTCTCGCTCGTCAGCGATGACTACTTCGACGAAGAAGAACTCGAAGAGGACGGCACCGGCCTGTCCCTGGCCCTCAATGCCCCGACGCTGAAAGGCGCGGCCGGATTCAAGTATGACTTCGGCTCGGGACTCAGCGTCAATGCCGCCGGCCGCTACACTGATGGTTTCCCGATCCTGTCGGGCCCGTACATCGGGGACCTGGACTCCTACTTCCTGCTGGACGTGGGAGCCGGGTATGACATGGCCAAGGTCCAGCCGGGTCTGCGCATCGACCTGCAGATCAGCAACGCGCTGGACAACATGCATCGTCAGTTCATCGGCGCCCCGCAGATGGGACGCATGGGCTCGGCCCGTTTGACCTACACGCTGCAGTAAGCTTCCGGGCTTCATGGTCCTTTTGAGGGGGCGCTGCGCGCATGCGCGCGGC
>JAQCDI010000171.1 GCA_027620595.1 Bacteroidota bacterium
ATCCCCGTCATGAGGATGATCGGCACCAGGTAGATGCCCCCGCCAATGCCGACGGCTCCGGCAATGAAACCCAGCAGCCCTCCCAACAGCACGGACAATCCGAGCAGGAACGCCTTGCCCTGGGGCAGCCGGAATACCGGATCGGCCCAGAAGTAGATCCGGATGGCCACCGTAACAAGCGTGGCCAGTAACAGCGCTTCGAAAACCGTCTCCGAGAGCTGCAGGCGTCCCCCGATCCACGCCGCCGGGATGGACGACGCCAGCAGTGGTGCCAGGATCCGCAGCTTGAGATGCCCTTGGCGGGCAAATTGCCATGTGGCGCCCGCCGTGACCAGGATGTTGAGCGTAAGCGACAGCGTGGGAATGATCACATAGGACATCCCGACCACGGCCAGGGTTGCCGTATAGGAACTTCCTCCTCCGAGGCCCACGGAGGAATAGAAGAAGGCAATGACCGCGAAGAGCGGTATCAGGAGGATCAGTTCGGAAGGCATGGGTTTGGGCTGCACACATGGTTGCGGTCCGATTCCTGCCCTAGATTGCCGGTTCGCCCCCCCAACCATTTCGTGCCATGTACCTGCTACTCGCCCTCCTGTTCATTTCGCCCTCCCTCGAGACCCCCGAACCAAAGCCCCCCCGATGGGGATCGGATGCCCACAAGATGGTGTGCGCCATTGCCTGGTGGGAAATGGAGGACACCACCCGCGAAGCCATCCAGGTCCTGTTGGCCGTGGATGGCCGCTACGAGCGGTTCATGGAAAGCTGCCTCTGGGCCGACGAGGTGCGCGGTCGCGAGGAACAGTATGATCGCTGGACCACGGCACATTACGTGAACCTGCCTCGCGGAGCCGATGCCTTCGATATCGAGCGGGACTGCGCAGAGACCCTTTGTGTGGTGGAAGGCATCCTGGAGTCCCGCACCACCCTCGAAGCATCCGGGGACATCAATCGCGAGCGCCTCGACGCACTCCGCTTCCTGAGTCACTTCATCGGGGACATCCATCAGCCCATGCACGCCGGCTACGCCGATGATCGTGGCGGGAATGACACCCGGATTTCGCTTTTCGGTCGACCCACGAACCTTCACGCCGCATGGGACTACGGCCTCATCGAACATGCGGGCCGGTCCTGGATGGATCTGGCTTCGGACCTCTATTTCGACATTTCCGCAGCTGACCGGGCCGAATGGGCATCCGATGACCCGGGATCCTGGTCGGAGGAGTCGTTTGCCATCGTCCTCGAAGGGGCGTATGACATCGGGGACGGCGAGGTCGGCGAAGCCTATTATGAGCGCAACATCGGTCACATCGAACGCCGCATCCAGATGGCCGGCGTGCGCCTGGCCGACTGGCTGGACGAGATCCTGGCCCCCTGAGCCATGTCCGACGCATTGACGTTCGAATTCCCGGCGCCGGTCCTCAAGGACCTGGCCAACGAAGCGTGGTCGTTCCACTACGTTCCGATCCCGCCTGATGTGGCCGAAGCGTTGTTGGAAGCGGGCGTCCGCCGCGTAATCCTAAATGTGGCCGGCCGGGAAGCCGGCCGCTACCTGCACCAGAACAAGGACGGGGAATACCGCATCATCATTGGCCTGACCACCCTGCGGGACCTGGGTGTCAAGCCCGGTGAGGTCTTCGTGGGTTCGCTGCGCCCGGATCCGGACCCGGACCGGGTGGACATTCCAGAGGAATTCCTGGAGGCCCTCTCCGACCACCCCGTGGCCCGGGAGCGCTTCAAAAACTGGACACCCGGCAAAAAACGTTCGCTTGTCTCCTACATTACGCAGGCAAAGCGCGAAGAAACCCGCTGGAAACGGGCCTATGAAATGGCCCACAAGCTGGAGACATACACCCTCCACGGCGACAAACAACCCGACGGCTGACCATGAAAACCCGCACCCTGCCCCTTCTTCTGGCCGCTCTCCTGTTCGGCGCATCCTGCTCCACGGCTCCTGTGAAGCTCGACATGGCCACCAAGACGCACGCCGACTTGGTAGCCTTTTTCGAGGCCTGGCGGGACTACCGGGTTCCACCGCCCAAGGAGGGCGTACCGGACTTCAGCGCGGAAGCCATAGCGGCGCAATGGGATGCGTTCCCCCGATGGCGGGCTACGCTGGACGCGTTCCCGATCTCTTCCTGGTCGGTCAGCGAACAGGTGGATTGGCATCTGGTCAATGCCGAGCTCAATGGGCTGCGGTTCGACCACGAAGTCCTCAAGCCCTGGGAGCGGGATCCGGCCTACTACGTGTACTTCTATCCCAGCGACACGGACGTCCCCAATCGCGAAGGACCGATGATCGAGGGGTCGCTCGAAGTCTCGTATTACGAGTATCCGCTGGCGGACACCGATGCAGCCCACATTGAGGCCGGTCTGCGGATCATGCCCGCGCTCTACGACGCCGCACGCGTCAACCTGACCGGCAATGCCCGCGACCTCTGGATCAAGGGGACCGAGAGCATCCGTGAGCAGAGCGAAGCGCTGGAGCGCTGGGCGGCCCGTATGGAAACCGAACGGCCTTCCTTGGCCGAGGCAGCCCGCAACGCCCGCGAATCATCCAATGCCTTTGCCGAATGGCTGGAGTCGCAGGCCGACAGCAAGACCGGAGCGTCCGGCGTCGGCAAGGACAACATGACGTGGGCGCTGAAGAACATCCACTATCAACCCTACACGTGGGAAGAGGAAGTCCTGCTGGTCAAGCGGGAGCTGGCCCGCGCCCATGCGGCGTTGCGCCTTGAAGAGAACCGCAATCGGGCACTGCCGGAACTCGAACGCATATCCAGCCCGGAGGAGTACGACGAGCGCTACCAGGCGGCCATCAACGAATATCTGGCCTTCCTTGAAGAGGAGGAAATCCTGCCCATGAAAGACTACATGGCCCAGGCCCTGTTCGAGCGCATGGGAAGCTTCCAGCCGCTCCAGAATCCGGAAGACCTGCGCGGCTTCTTTTCTGAAGTGGATTACCGCGATCCGCTGACGATGCGCACGCATCATTACCACTGGATCGACCTGGCCCGCATGCGGGAAGAGCCCACCAGCTCTCCCATCCGCGATACGCCGTTGTGGTACAACATCTTTGACGGACGCGCCGAGGGTCTGGCCACGGGCATGGAAGAGATGATGATGCACGCCGGCCTGTTCGATGATCGGCCGCAGGGCCGAGAGTTGATCTGGATCCTGCTGGCCCAACGGGGCGCAAGGGCCCTCGGGGGTCTCTATCAGCATGCCAACCTGATGACACTCGAAGAGGCGGCCCGATTTGCTGACCAATGGACGCCTCGTGGCTATCTGCCATGGGACGGCTCCACCATCCAGCATGAGCAGCATTTCTACCTGCGACAGCCCGCCTACGGGGAGAGCTATGTCATCGGCAAGATCGAAATCGAGAAGCTGCTGGCGGAATATGCCCGTCAACTGGGCGATGACTTTTCGCTGTACCAGTTCATGGATGACCTGAACGGCGCGGGTATGATTCCCGTCTCCCTCATCAACTGGGAACTCAACGGAGACGATTCAGAGATCCGCATGATGACGGGAAAGCATCCGGCGGACACGCCCTGACATGTAACCTGGATGTCCGGAATCCGTGTGAATGGGGGCGTCCCTCCCCGTCCCGGCGCGCAACCGCACCACGCAGAACCAGGCCATCATGTTTTCCAACCACATCAAGGTGTTCTGGCGACATATCCGTCGCCAGCCCGTCTACGCGTTCATCAACATTTCCGGACTGGCGGGCGGCATGGCCGCCTGTATGCTGATCCTCCTCTTCCTGGGGCGCGAACTGTCCTTTGAGGACATGCACCCCGAGGCCAGCCGCATCGTCCGCGTGCTGACGATCGACAGCGCCCTGGGGACAAACAACCAGCGCGTCGGCATCACGCAGCCGGCCGTCGGCGGCAACATTGCCGATGCCATGCCGGAGATCGAAGCCGCCATGCGGCTCACGTACCAGAACCAGGTACTGCTGCGCCGAGGTGCGGAAACGCCGGTTTACGCAGAAAACCTGCGCAACGCTGACCCGAACTTCTTCGACTTCTTTGCCTTCCCGCTCTTGGCAGGGGACCCACAGACAGCGCTGGCCGAGCCCTACAGCCTTGTCCTGACCCGTACCCTGGCCGACAACCTGTTCAAGGGGGAGGATCCGATGGGCCAGACCCTGACCGACGGCAACGGTGTGGACTATACCATGACGGGCATCCTGGAGGATCTGCCCGAGAACACGCACCTCAACCTGGATGCGCTCGGGTCCCTGGATACCGTGCGCGCCATCGCGAGGGCCAATCAGCCCGAGGGCTCGACCCAACCGGTATGGGTGGATTCATGGAACATGGTGGCCATGCCCACCTACGCCAAGCTGGCCCCCGGCACTTCGCTCGAAGGGCTGGATGAGCGCGGTACACAGTTCGTACGTGACAACAGTGTACCCGCCAACTTCTCACTCACGTTCCAACCCCTGACCGACGTCCACCTCGGCTCGACCGATGTGATCTTCGACCCGGTCCAGAACAAGGGGGATCGCAGCACGGTGGTGGTCTTTGCCGCCATTGCCCTGCTGATCCTGCTCATTGCCATCGTCAACTATCTCAACCTGTCTACTGCCCGCAGCACCGACCGGGCCAGGGAGGTCGGAATGCGCAAGGTGGCCGGCTCCACGCAGCAGCAACTGATCAACCAGTTTCTCAGTGAGTCCGTCTTTACGGCCTTGGCCGGGTTGATGTTGGCCTTTGTATTGGCCCGCGCCGCCCTGCCGTTCCTCAACAGCATCACAGGCGCAAACCTTTCCCTGACCGGCGAGCATCTGCCTGTGCTGCTCCTGCTGTCGGCCGGCATGGTGCTGGTGGTGGGCGTGCTGGCTGGACTGTACCCGGCGTTCGCCCTTTCCTCCTTCAAGCCCATCGCCGTGCTCAAGGGCCGTTTCAAAACCAGCCGTTCCGGACAGCGCCTGCGCATCGGCCTGGTCGTCTTCCAGTTCGCGCTCTCCATCGCCCTGATCGGCGCCACCGGCATGGTGCAGAAGCAGCTCCGCTATATCCAGGAGCGGGACATGGGGTATGACCGCGAGCAGATCCTGCTCTTCGATATGACCGACCAATCCATGGCAGAGAGCCAGCAGCTTTTCCGTGAACAGCTGCTTGGGCACACGTCATTCACGGCCGTATCCCAGACGGGCGGCGTACCGGGCCGAACGTTCGGTCGCACGAGCGTACGCCCCGAGGGCTCCTCCGATGAGGACATCTGGATCTGGAGCGCCATGCAGGCCGCGCCGCAGACCTTTCCCACCTTCGGCATTGATATCGCGGAAGGGCGCAATTTCGACGCGGCCAGATCGGCCGATGCGCAGGGAGTTGTCCTGATCAATGAGACGGCGGTTGGCCAGCTGGGTTGGGAGAACCCGCTCGAGCGCCGCATCTACCAGGGTCCGCAGGACTCCACCGGGCTCCAGGTCATCGGCGTGGTCAAGGACTTCAACTTTGCCGGTATCCACCAGAACATCGAGCCGCTGATCATCTTTCCCATGGCCACCAATCCCGGCCCCACGGTCGTGGCGCGGATCCAGGCGGGACGGATCACCGATGCGTTGGAGGCTGCCGCGTCGGTCTGGGCCACCGTCTACCCCGACTACCCGTTCGAGTATTCCTTCCTCGACGAGGAATTCCAGCAGATCTACGAGCGGGACCAGACAACGGGACAGGTGATCAACATATTTGCCACGTTGGCCATCCTGATTGCGTGCCTCGGGCTTTTCGGCCTGGCCTCGTACTCCACGTCCCAGCGCATCAAGGAGATAGGGGTGCGCAAGGTGCTCGGCGCCTCGGCACCCTCCGTCGTCAAGCTGCTCGTGTTCGATTTCGCCCGCTGGGTCCTGGTGGCGAACCTCTTTGCCTGGCCGCTGGCGTGGTACGCCTCTTCCCGCTGGCTCGAAGGGTTTGCCTATCGGGTCGAAGTGGACCCCGTTCTACTGGTCGTGGCCAGTGTCCTGGCACTGACCATCTCCGTGGTCACCGTTCTGTCGC
>JAQCDI010000172.1 GCA_027620595.1 Bacteroidota bacterium
TCGGCGCCGGCCCGCAAAACAAGGTCCGGACCGCGGTTCGCCCGAAATCCTACCACTCGTTCAGATCACGGCGTTCACGCGGCGAGATCGTGTCTTCGAAGTAGACCGCTTTCCAGGGGACGATGCCCTGCGGAGCGCGCGCCTTGACGTCTTCGAGCATGGCATCCCAATCCATGGTGCCCTTGCCCGGAACGACCACGCCGTAGGTGTCCTCAATGGCTTTGAGCGATCCTACGAGCAGCGCCTCGATCAGGAACGGATTGTGGACCGAGGCACTGTAGGTGTCGTCGCCGAATTCAGCCAGGCTGTGGTTGAATACGCCGCCTTCGGCGACCGTCCATTTACCGTCGCGGGAATCCACTTCACCGCCCGATGCTTCTCCGTTCGGATCGACGATCATGATGGCTTCGTGGAGCATGTGGGCCAGGTGTTCGATTTCCGCCGATGTGCTGGCCAGGGCTTGCTGGGCCGCGCTCGCCGAGCTGTGACAACCCGAGGTCGTACATCCGCTGAAATTGCGGGCGTCGAGCGTAATGTCACATCCCGTTTCTCCCGTCGGAATACCCTCTGCATCCACACACGGAATGGCATCGAATGTGTGGCCGACCGACTGCATCAGGAAGCCTCCCGTGGCGGCATCCGTAATCTCGAAGCCTTTGACGTGACACGAGGCGCATCCGGCCAGGTTTCTGTCGGAGCCGTGCGTGGCCACGATCTGGCCAATGTTGATCTCCATGCCGGGCGGGAACCAGCCGGCTTCGCCGGTCAACAAGGCCACCGACGGCGAGTGCGGATGCAGACCATGCGACGAATTCGGATCGGGTTCGCTGCGACGGTTGTGGCACTGGGCACACAGGTTCTCTTCGAGGTTGATAGTCTCTACGTCCAGACGGGTCTGGCCGGAGAACTCGCTTCCATGCGGATCATGGCAGACCACACAGGTAATGCCCTGGTGTTCGACATCATCCGCTTCGATGTACGACGGATTGCCGCCGAAGCGCGCTATCGCTTCCTGGCCGCGGTGGCACGAGGCGCACGATCCGCCACGATCCTGCGGAGACGTGCCGATCTTTGCGTGGGCCGACTGCGACCACTGCTCAACAAACGGGTGATGCGTGCCCTGATGGCATTCGGCGCAGGACTGGGCCAGCGTCAGGTCGCTCAGATCCCCAAGGTCGATCGAGGGAACGGGCTGGGTGCTGCTCGGGCCTTGCGAATGGATCTCACCACCACCGTGGCAGCTTTCGCACTGCACGTCATGGTAGCGCTCATCGCCGGTGGTTTCGTAGCCCACCGGTTCGGTCGCGAAGTTGCCGTTCTGGCTGACCGTGTGGCAGCTTTCACAGTAGGCGGCCGCATGGTCGCTGGTCTGCAGCCCGGCCCAGGCCACCGAGTGCGCCGTAGTCTGCCACTGGGACTGCTGGTCCACATGGCAGTTGCCGCAAACGGTCAGCTTGATGTCGGCATTGTCGTAGCCCAGATAGCCGAACGCTTCAACGGGCGCATCGTCCCATGAAGGGTTTTCGATTTCCACGATCTCGCGGAGATCACAGCCTCCAAGGAAGACCAGGGACAGGGAGAGGATACAGATGAATCCGATGGACAGTGATCCGGCGGATTTCCAGGCGGTCCGAGCTGCGTTTTTCATGACGGTGGCGGGTCGATTGACCGAAACATTCGCGGGCAAAGTATTGGCGCACCAACGGGCTGTCCATGAGGGAAAACCCTACGCAGCGTGCACGAAGGCCGATTTGGAGGGAAACCCGAAAGCAGGATGCTCAGATTTGATCAGGTTCTGATTCCGGACCCCTTCACGTGTAGGGGCGGAGAGCGGATTCGACCTCGCAAATCCTCCGATTTGACAGGGTTCGCCTGACGCCAGCACTGTCGAAATCCTCGGTTTCGATGCATGAGTTCCCCGCTGAGGCTACTCCCGGGTTGGAGTACATCCTGCCACCGGACCCCACAATAGACTAGTGTCGAGTTGCCGGCTTCCGGTTGGACCCATCCCGTCCTTGTCACCCAACGCAGCACCGTCATGCGATCGATTCCTGCGCTCTTGATTACCCTGCTCCTTTTTGCCCTCGTCTCCGCGCCCGCCCTGGCGCAGGATGAGGAAGAGATCAGCTTCGACGATGTGGTCGAGGAAGCCCCTGCACACAATGCGCTCCCTTCCTGGACAGACAAGGTCCACCTGTCGGGACGCTTCGACGTGAACATGGAAGTCTTTGCCCCGGGCAAGGAGGGCATCCAGGCCAACCGGTTCCGGAACTACCACAAGTTCATGTTCCTGAAAGTGACGCCGGATGACCGCTTCACGCTCGATGCCGAGATCATCGACCTCTCCTACTACGAGCTGCGCACCCAACTCCCCTACGATGTGTCCTTCACGGCGGGCAAGATCTGGGTACCCTTCGGCGCCACACCCTTCCACCACTACTATGGTGCGGCCCAGGGCGATCCGTTCACCGGCCTCCTGCTGCCCAATGTGTGGGCCGAGTACGGGGCCAGCGTGGCCAAGAAGTGGGTCAATGGAGCCAATTTCAGCCTCGACACGGACGCCTATGTGATCCGCGGCTTTGACGGCCCACGAGGACAGGTCCTCAACCTGGCAGCCGGTGGATCCGACAACGTCTTTGCCTATGGTGCCCGCACCAGACTCGGATACGGCACAAAACTCGCCGTCTGGGGAAGCATCCTGACCAACTCGTTCGGGGACACGGAAGGAGCGGGAATGGATGACGAAGAAGGCCGCCTTGTCCTTTGGGGCCTCGACCTGCTGGTGGACTACGGTCTTCTGGATCTCCCGATCATCGAGGATCTGCGCTTCCGGGGTGCTTTTGCGCGTGCCGAGATCCAGGACGAATTACTGGTCGATCCCGATTTCAACAGCGAAGGCTGGTACTACCGCTGGGGAGACTATGCCGAGTTGACGTACCGGGGTTTCAAGTATGCCCATGTCCGGGCCCGCTACGGCACCATCATCGACTTTGATGACACGGTATCGAACAAGGACAGCCACAATTGGGATCTGGCCCTGCTCACACGCCTGGGCCCCAACCTGAGCCTGATGTTTGAATACCAGATCAACATGGAAGAAGTGGACGAGCTCGACAATGACCTCTTCCGCACCCAGATGGTCTTTGAGTTCTGATCCCGTCCCACCCTGACCCATTCCCGCCATGACATCCTTCTCTCCGGATATCCGGCTCTCGAACATGCCCCTGTCGGTGAAGCTGCTCTTCACCGCCGTCCTGTTCTCGCTGGGAACGGGATACCTGTTTGCCCTGGGTAATATTGCCCTGAAGGTCGGTTTCACACCGGAAGAAGCCGCGCTCAAGTACTACGGCAACGAAACGTCCCGGGCCGCTCTCGAGGAAATGACCGACACCGAGGTATCGGCCGATGAAGCCGGAGTGTCCGAAGCAGAGGAATTCAGTTTCGATGACCTGGAAGAGCAGGAGGCCGAATCCGAGCCCCTGGTACCGGTTCCGACGTTCGAAGCCCTGGTCACGGAAGGCCACTTCCACCTCTTCGGCTACGTGTCCATCTTCTTCATCTGCGGCCTCATCATCATTTTTGCTGCCATTCCCAGGTGGCTCAAGGGAACGCTCGTCCTGGCGCCCTTCATCGCTTCCGTGCTGGATATCTGGAGCATGCTGCTGACCCGCTTCGTGGGCCCCGGCTTTGCCTGGTTGCTGGTCATCTCCGGCACCATCATGGCTCTGTCCTTCCTTCTGGTATTCGTCATTTCCATTTATCAGTTGTGGTTCCAGAAATCGGAAGCCCGCTGATCAACCCATTGCCGACATGAAGAACCTGACGAAATCCGTTGCCCTCCTGTTGACGCTGGTGCTCTTGGCTGCGCCGGCTTCGGCACAGATCGCCAAGACGGGCACCACGACCACTTTGAAGGATGCCCTCAAGGTGATGCTGCAGGACGAAGGGGCCGCCGGGCTCAAGAAGTTGACAGTCAACGTATCCGGCGAGCAAGCCAAGGGGCTGACCGGTACCCATGGCGTGGACACCGAGGGATCCTACACCGTCTACAATGGCACGAAAGCCGACGGCAGTGTCATGGGAACGGTCGTGGTTGTCAATCAGGCAGGCAAAGAGGGACCACTCCAGGTCCTCGTGGCGTTGCGGCCTGATGGAACCGTCTACGACGTGGGATTTACCCTTTTCGGGGAAGACAAGGGCAAACCGGCCCTCAACTGGTCCTTCCTGAAGCAGTTCGTGGGCAAGAAAGTGTCGCAGCCCGTGAAGATCGGGGACGATGTGGATGGCATCAGCGGTGCCACCTGGACTTCGACTTCGGTAGCCCTGGCCGTGAAGCGGGCGCTGGCCGTCTACAAGGAATTCATCACCGCCTGATCGAGTGACTCCCATGCAAGTACGTCTCCTGTTTCCCGTCTTCGCCCTTTTCGTCCTCGTGGGCTGTGGAACCGACAACCCGTTCGACCGCGGGGCCGATCTCCCCTTCCGTAACAATGCCTCCCCGTCCGGACCTCTTTCCTTTGCCTCCGATATCAAGCCGGTGTTGCAGGTGTGCGCGTCCTGCCACAGCGGAGGTGCCGGCGGATGGGTCTACACCGGTGGAGTGGATTCGTACAATGCCGTCCTCTCGGCCATCGACACCATCCATCCCGAACGAAGCGAACTGCTGGTCAAAGCCACCGGCGGCGATGGCCATGGTGGAGGGTCCTTCTTTTCCGTCAACAGCACCAGCTATCAAGCCATTGCCAACTGGATTGCCCAGGGGGCCGAGAACAATTGACCCGAGCAATGTCGGGTTTTAACCGGAGTTTAAACCCTGTCGGGTTTTCCCCATTGACGCACCCGGAGGAGGGCCGTACCCTGCACCCCAGCGTGGGATGCCCAAGCCCTCCTTCCCACGGACCAAAAGAAACCGACTGAACCATGGCACACCGTTCACGCCGACAATTCTTCACCGACGCAGGCAAGGCCCTCGGTGGCCTGGCCATGATAAATGCCGTTCCCCGGTGGGCTTTTGCTGCCCGACAGCCACTTTCCGACCTCGTCCACAGGTCTTCCTGGGCCATGGGTACGTCGATCCGGTTGTCGCTGCTGGAGCGGGAATTCACGTCGGCAGCCGCTGACGGCGCCTTCCAGCGGCTGCAGGATGTGGATGGGCTCCTGACCGTCCACAATGACGGCAGCCAGCTGATGCGGGTGAACCGCAATCCCGGTACCTGGGTGAGCGGCGACGAGTTGGCCGACGTGACGCGCGCCGCACTGCATTTCGGCTCGCTGTCGGAAGGCGCCATGGACGTGACCGTGCTGCCCGCCCTGCGCCGCTTCGGTTTTGCGCCGGGAACGGCCGCTGCTTCCGACCTCATCGACTTTACCCGCATGGATGTCATGGGCGAACGCGTCCGCGTCCGCAGTGCCGGTACCGGAGCCGATTTCGGTGGTATTGCCAAAGGCTACGGCGTCGACCAGGCCATTTTGGCAGCCCGTTCGGCGGGCGCCAGCGCCGCGCTGATCGATGCCGGCGGCGACCTGTACGCCCTGGGCCGTCCCGATGCGGATCGCCCGTGGAAGATCGGTATCCGTCACCCCGAGCAGGCCGAAGCCCTGGTCGCCACGCTGGAAGTGGAAAACGAAGCCGTGGCCACGAGCGGCACGTACATGCAGAAACGCGTGGTCGAAGGCAGAGAGGTGTCCCACCTCATGGATCCGCGCACCGGACAACCGGTCCATCATGTTGTGAGCGCCACGATTGTGGCCCGGGACACGATGACCGCCGACGCCTTGGCCACCGCTGTATCGGTCATGGATCGCAAGGCCGGACAGTCGCTCATCGAGCGTCAGATCGGCGTTGAAGGCTTCCTGATCTACGAAGACGGAACGTCCTTCACATCGAGCGGCCTCAACCATCGTCTGAAGCTGCTCTGACGCAGCTTCCGGACGGCACTTCCGCATCTGGTTGTTACGCACCAGATGATTCCTAGGGGGTGTCCGAAAC
>JAQCDI010000173.1 GCA_027620595.1 Bacteroidota bacterium
CCGGTGTACTGGCGCTCGTCTTCTGGCTGAGCACCTTCCCCGCCCTGAAGCGGTTCTTCAACATCATGCCGCCGGTCATCTGGGCCTATTTCGTGCCCATGTTCCTGACCACGACCGGCATTACCCCCTCGGAGTCGGAAGTCTACAGCTGGATGTCCCGCTACCTGCTTCCCTTTTCCCTCTTTTTGCTGATGCTCACGGTTGATCTCACGGCCATCATGAAGCTGGGCAAGGTGGCCCTCTACATGATGCTGGCCGGAACGCTCGGGGTGGTCATCGGCGGTCCGGTATCCTACCTGATATTCGGCCCGTTCCTGCCCGAGGAAGCCTGGCAGGGTTTTGCCATCCTCTCGGGCAGCTGGATCGGCGGCACGGCCAACATGTTGGCCATCAAGGAAAGCGTGGGCGCCTCGGATGCCATCATGGGCCCGATCATCGTCGTCGATACCGTCGTCGGCTATGGCTGGATGGGCGTCCTGATCTTCCTGAGCGCCTTCCAGAAGCGGTTCGACAAATGGGTCAAGGCAGACAACACGGCCGTTGAAGAAGCCAATGCCCGCCTCGGCGACCTTGACCAGCAGCGCCGCCCCATCATGCTGGCCGACCTGGTCTGGATCCTCGGGCTGACCCTCGTGGCGGTATCCCTGGCCATCGCCCTCGGGGACCGGCTGCCCCCCGTCGGCAATCCCACCATCATCTCCCCCGCTACGTGGGCCATCCTCATCGTCGTTACCGGCGGCCTGATCCTCTCCTTTACCCGATTGCGCTCGCTCGAAAGCGCGGGTGCTTCCCGCGTGGGCTTCCTGGCCCTCTACCTGCTCCTGACCTCCATCGGCGCCCGGGCCGACCTAATGGCCGTCCTCGATGCCCCCCTCTACATGGCCGCCGGCGTCGTCTGGATTTCCATCCACATTGCCGTACTGATGATCTTTGCCAAGCTCCTCAGGGCGCCCCTGTTCTTCGTGGCCACCGGTTCGATGGCCAACATCGGGGCGGCCGCCAGCGCCCCCGTCGTGGCCAGCGTCTACCACCCCACCATGGCGCCCGTAGGGCTGCTGATGGGCGTTTCCGGCTACATCCTGGGCATCTATGCCGCGCTTGGCTGCGCCTGGATCCTCGGCCAGTTGGCCTTCATGTAGGCCTTTTGATGGTTCGGGCGAACCCTGTTTCCGCCCTTATGTATTGACCTGTACAACTACATAAGGGGCCGCGGCCGCCGCGGTCAGATCCGGGCGGCCAGTGCCTCGGCCTCATCCACGAGCGCACCGATGGCAGCCACACCGCCCGCCCAGAAAGCCGGATCGCGCAGATCCACGCCAAGTGAACCGACGAGCACGTGCGGCCAGTCCTTGCCGCCGCTGCGCAGCAGGTCAAGGTACTGATCGGCAAATCCAGGGCCGGATTCCTGGTACCTCTGATAAAGGGCCAGCACGAGCAGCTCCCCAAAGGCGTACGCATAGACGTAGCCGGGCGTGTGCAGGAAGTGCGGGATGTAGCTCCACCAGACGCCGTAGTTCTCGCTGAGGGCCACGCTGTCCCCGAACATGGGCCGCTGGGTGTCCATCCAGGCCGCGCTCAGGTCCTCGGCCGAGAGTTCGCCTTTCGAGCGGCGCTCGCCGTGGATCCGGTTCTCGAAACGGTTCATCGAGACCTGCCGGAAAACGGTGGCAATGGAGTCGTCGATCTTGCCCATCAGCATGGCCAGCCGGTTCTTCGGATCGGTCTCGGCCTTCATCAGGCGCTGGAAGACCAGCATCTCGCCGAAGACGGAGGCCGTTTCCGCGGTGGTCAGCGGCGTATCGGCGTGGAAGATGCCCTGTTCCCGGCTCAGGTACTGGTGCACGCCGTGGCCGAGTTCGTGGGCCAGCGTCTGCACGTCCCGGATCTTGCCGGTGTAGTTCATCAAGATGTAGGGGTGCGCGCTCGGAACGCATCCGTGGCTGAACGCACCCCCACGTTTGGCTTCGCCGAGTGCCGCATCGATCCAGTTCTCCTCGAAGAAGCGCTCGGTGATGGCGCCCATCTCGGGGTGGAATTCGGTGTAGGAGGAAAGCACCATCTCGCGCGCCGTTTCCCAATCGATGTGCCGATTGGCTTCGCCGATGGGCGCATAGCGGTCGTACTCGGTCATCGTATCGATGCCCAGCAAGCGTTGCTTGATACGGTAGAACCGCTGGACGTGCGGATAGCCATCCTGCACGGCCTGGATGAGGGCTTCGACGTCCTCATCGGCCACCTCGTTGGATATGTTGCGGGAGGAAATCCAGGACGGATACCCACGCAGCCGGTCATCAAGAGCCTTGTCGGCCAGGATCGTGTTGAAGATGAAGGTCAGCGAGCGCAGGTTACCCTTGAGGCCGTCCGTGAAGGCCTGGGCCGCTACCCGGCGCTTGTCGCGGTCGGCATCGTGCAGCCGGGCCAAGACTTGTTGTTGTGTCAGCGGCTTGCCGTCCACCACGAAGCGCATGTCCGAGACGGTCTCGTCAAAGAAGCGATTCCATGCCGAACGACCCGTGTTCGACTTCTCGATCAGGATCTTCTCCTCGGGCTCGGAGAGCATGTAGGGCTTCTGCAGGCGCGCCACTTCCAGGTGGTGACGACAGAAGGCGAGGCGCGCGTCGGCCAGCAGCGCAGCGGCCACTTCGTCCGGCACGCGGGTCCACTCGAGGTCGAAGAACAGCAGCTGCGTGGAAATGGCCGTGTAGGCCTCGCGCACCTTCTGGAGTTGGGCCCCGCGTGCCGGATCGGCCGTATCGGTGGACCAGGCCAGATAGGCGTAGGTGTAGGCTTTCCCGATGTCATCCTGCAGCGCGCCGAGGGCCTGCATGGCGTCGGCCAATCCGGCGGCGTCCAACTCCGCTACCCGGTCGCGGTAGGCCTCGGCGAAGCCGGCAGCTGTCTCTGTGGATCGATCCAGCGTGGCCTGCAGGGCGGCCGCGTCGGAAAAGAGCTGGGTCAGGTCCCAGGTCACGCTTTCGGCTCCGGTGGACGGAAAATCGGCGGCGTCGGTCGGGGGCAGTAACGGGAAGTCCTTCATCGGGCTCGAATGGGTGAACAAACGGTTCGCCCGCTAACTCGCTCGGCCGTGCGCGGTTCGGACCCCGCCGAGATTTGGTGAGTTTGACGCACCATCCAAACCCCACGTCGATGACCCTGTCCCGCCTCCTGCTTTTTGTCTTGTTCCTGACACTCACCGGCTGCGCCACCGAGGAGGACAAGCCTCTATTTGCCGATGTCCCCATGATGGGGCGCATGGAGCATCCCGAGATGATTCCCGTCATCGATCAGGAGCGGCTCGACGGCACGCGGCTGACCAATGCCGACTTCGAGGGCAAGATCTCGCTCGTCAATTTCTGGGCCACCTGGTGCGGCCCCTGCGTGGTCGAGATTCCCGAGTTCGTGGCGCTGCAGGAGGAGTGGAAGGATCGACCGTTCCAGATCGTGGGCGTGTCCCTCGACGAGGAAGGGTTCGACATCATCCGGCCCTTCGTGGAGGACTTCCATATGCAGTATCCGCAGATCGTGGATCCGCGGGGTGAACTGGGCGAGGCCTTCGGTGGCGCCTATGCCCTGCCCGTGACCTTCGTAGTGGACGGAGAGGGTCGGATCCTGCTGGGATTTGCCGGCCTCTATCCACTCAAGGAAAGCCGGGCAGATCTCGACCGGCTCGTGACGCAGCTCGAGGAAGGCGCCTAGGCCGCAGCTTCTGCGGTAAGTGGTTCGTAAACGGCCGTCGTGAGTCGGTCCCGCACGAAGCACGCCCGGGCGGCTTCGGAAATATCGGCACACGTGACACGCTCCACCGCTTCGAGGAAGGTCGGCAGGAGTTTCCAGTCTCCGGCAGCAATGGCCTCATTGAGCTGGGAAGCCATGGAGAACGATCCGTCCCGGGCGTAGAGCGTCTCGGCACGCAGCGTGGCCATGGCCCGGTGCCGTTCATCCTCCGTTGGCGGTTCGTCCATCAGCCGGCGCAGCTCGCGGTGCAGGATGTCCTCAACGGCCATCGGATCGACCTCCGGGGTGAGGAGTGCCATCACGGTGAACAGGCCCGGATCGCGGAAGGAGGAAGCACCGGCCGACACGGACGTGGCCAGGCCCTCGTCGACCAGGGCCGTGTAGAGCCGCGAAGAGCGGCCGTGCGAGAGGACCATGCCGGCCAGATGCAGGGGGTATACGGCCGGATCGAGCGCCGAGGGCGATTTGTATCCCAGGAGTACAGCCGGGTTGCCGCCCTCCATGCGGATGGTCGTGCGGCGCTCCCCGCGTTGTTCGGGCTCGCGGATGGCCAGGTCGGACGCGATTTCGCCAGGCGGAATGCTCCCGAAGTGCGTCCGGATGGAGGCCATCGTTTCAGCGGCATCAAATCCCCCGATGATGGACACCGTGGCATTTCCGGGCCAGTAGAAGCGGTCGTAGAAGCTTCTGAGGCCTTCGGGCGTCACGTTCTCGATGTCCTGGCGCCATCCGATGGTCGGATGGTGGTACGTGTGGGCCTCGAAGGCCGTGGACCAGAGCGCGTGGTAGAGCTTGCGGATGGGTTCGTTCTCCCCGCGGTCGAACTCGTTCAGGATGACACTCTTCTCGGAGGCCACTTCGTCGGGATCGAGCGAAAGCCCGCGCATGCGGTCGGCTTCAATTTCAAGGGCCAGATCCAGGTGTTCCGAGGGCAGCATCTCGTAGTAGTTGGTCCGATCGTTCCAGGTCGTGGCATTGACCCGGGCGCCGCGGGCCTGCAGCACGTTGAAGATGGTTCGGCCGCTCTTCTTCGAATAGCGCTCCGTGCCCTTGAACATCATGTGCTCGAGGAAGTGCGTGGCGCCGGTCTCCCCTTGCCGCTCGTTGCGACTTCCGACCCGGTACGTGATCATGACCGTGGCCACGCGGGCCTCGCCCTGTGGACAGAGCAGTACGGTCAGGCCGTTGGCGTCGAGTCGGTACTCGTCGATGCCGCCGAGGGAGGTGATGGGGCTAAACCCGGGGAAGGCAGTGGCAGGGCTGTTCGTCAGCGTCATTTCAGTGCGCCTCCAGCCAGTTGTTGCCCGTACCGACGGACACTTTGACGGGAATGGCCAGCGGAAGGGCTTCGGCCATCTCCTTGGTGACCATGGCCTTCATGCGGTCGACCTCGCCCTCGGGGACTTCGAAGACGAGTTCGTCGTGCACCTGCAACAGCATGCGGCTCTTGAGGTTGTCTGTCCGCAGGATGCGGTCTATGTAGATCATGGCCCGCTTGATCATGTCGGCCTGCGTGCCCTGGATGGGCATGTTGACCGAAACACGTTCGGCCGCGGCCCGCACGGTGCGGTTCTTGGCGTTGATGTCCGGCAAATACCGCCGCCGTCCCAGCATTGTCTCTGCGTAGCCGTTCTCACGGGCTTTCTCGACCTGCTCGACGAGGAATGTGGCCACGGCAGGAAAACTGCGGTTGTAGGTGTCGATGAGCTCCTGCGCTTCGCCTACCGAGCAGCGCAGGCGGTTCGAGAGGCCGAAGGCCGAGATGCCGTACGGGATGCCGTAGTTGACCTCCTTGGCCTTGTTGCGCTGCTCGCGCGTCACTTCGGCCAGCGGAATGCCGAACACACGGGCGGCCGTGGAGGTGTGGATGTCCTCCCCATTCAGATAGGCCTGCTGCATGTTCTCATCCCCGGCCAGCGAAGCCAGGATGCGGAGTTCGATCTGCGCGTAGTCGGCCGAGAGCAGCACATGTCCCGGCGGCGCGACGAATGCTTTTCTTACTTCGCGGCCACGGGCCGTCCGGATGGGGATGTTCTGCAGGTTCGGATTCGAGCTTGCCAGACGGCCCGTGGCCGCGGTGGTCTGCGAATACGACGTATGGATGCGTCCCGTCTCGGGATGCACGAGGTCGCCCAGGGCGTCGATGTAGGTGGATTTGAGCTTGGCCAGCTCCCGCCAGTCCAGGATCATGCCCGGCAGTTCGTGTTCGGAAGCCAGCTCCGAAAGCACACTTTCCCTGGTGGAGGGCTTGCCC
>JAQCDI010000174.1 GCA_027620595.1 Bacteroidota bacterium
TTGCTCTCCAGCAACGCCCTGAAGCCGGCTTAATCACCTGAGAAAAGTAACAGAGCGACGGAGTCAGCCATGGCCTGGGGCGTCATGTCGCCGAGCAGTCGGCGAACGGTCGGGTTGTTCTCCCCCAGCGCACGCTGGAAGTCCTGCAAACGGGCCGAAATGACCTGTTGCTCCAACTCGCGCGGCCAGTCGGCGATGGTCATGGCTTCGTCCATGATCTCCTTGAGCGTCTCGGGCGGCGCCCCGCGCCGCGCGGACAACGCGTACACGTAGCCATACATGGCCCGCATGAGGATGTGGGACGAGATCGACGGGTTGAGGAACTGGGTGAAAGCGCGCGCGCGGGGCGCCGAAAGCTCCTTCGATTGCTGGATGAGCTGGATATCACGGAACGGTCGTCCATACCGACCCGACAGGCTGTCACTGCGGCCCAAGGCGAAGCGAATGGAATCCTCCCAAGCTTGGGTGCGAGACAGGACCCATCCAACTTCCAGGGCCGCCAGTTGCCCCTCAAGGGCCTTCAACTGGTTGTTGGCGCCCATCAGGTTGTTGCGCACATCAAAGGAGTCCGCCTTGGCCCGGTTTTCTGAAACGAAGCGTCCCAGCAGCGCAATGCGGTTGCGCAGCACGTACAGATCCTCGGGCAGCTGCACGTCCCGTTGGTATTCCAACTGGCTGACGGTGACCAATCGCTCCGTGGAACCGGGATTTCCCACCACAAAGACCGGCTCATCCTCTTCAGCCCCCGATGGGTCGAACATGAAATGATTGGCCGTCCTGAGCGGTTCGCCCTTCTCCCAGATGCGGAAGAATGCCGCATCGAGGGTGTGACGGGGCCACTCGAAGTTGTCGGTTTCTCCGCCGAACATCCCGATGGCCAGCTCCGGGACCCAGACCAGCCGCACATCGTGGTACACACGGTAGGTGTAGAGGGAATAGCGCACGCCAGGAACCAGCTCCACCACCTTGAATTCGCGGGTCGAATCGCTGGGAGACAATCGGGCCTTCATGCGCCGTTCGATGGCTTCTATTCGCTTCTCCCTCGCCTCGGCCTGTGGCCCCCAGCCCGGCACATCCCGCGCAGCCCGGTTCACCTCCTGACTCACATCTTCGATCTCGATGAGCTGTCGCACCGAAAGGCCGCTGACACGCCGTTCCTGGTCCTCATCCATGGCCAGGTAGCCGTCGTCCAGCAGGCGCTCTCCCTCACGGCTCATCCGGGCCACAAAATCCCTGGCGCAATGATGATTGGTCATGACGAGGCCCCGGTGGGAAACCAGGGAGGCCGAGCAGATGTCGCCAAAGCGCAGGGCGCCCAGGCGGGCGCGCTCCAACCAGCTCACGTCCGGCCGGAATCCGTAGGCCTCCTCGAACCAGTCGACCGGCGGTGCCTCGAAAGTCCACATTCGCCCGTCATCGAAGCGCTCAGGCCGTGTTTCGGGATAGCGCGCGGCGGTCTCATCGACCGGGGCGGGCATGTCCCCCTCGGACGATGGGATGGTTTCCGGGCGCATGGTCACCGTCAGGACTTCACGGGGCGGGGCACACGCCGACACCGAGAGGAGGACTGACAGGAGGGCGGCCCATTGAGCGTGTACCATCGTGGGCCTGCGCTTGGATGTCATTTCCAGGAACTCCATTTACTCGTTTTGAATATCAGGCGCGCACTGCGAGAGTGGCGGAATTGGTAGACGCGCTGGATTTAGGATCCAGTGTCCAAAAGACGTGGGGGTTCGAGTCCCCCCTCTCGCACTCTTCTTTCCGACCGTCAGTTCATCATGTCGGAATAGGCGGCAATATGTGCAGGGTCGATTTTCGACAGCGCGTCGAACGCCTGCGATGCTTCAGGACTGCCGCGGAAAACATTGACCAGTTCGGAGTATTTGGATGCAAAGAACTGGTCCAGATAATAGGCGCGTGTCACATCCTCCCGCAGCGCCTGCAGCTTCTGAACCGTGGCCAAAGCCACCTGACGGGCTTCATCCGGACGATCCACAAAATGGTCCAGGCAGCCGAAGTGGAAGTCGAAGTAGGCCGTTCGGAGTGCATCGAAGCGCGGATCCATGATCTGACTGATCAATTCGCCACGACTCTGGTCCCCTCCCATCGAGGACCATCCCAGGGCGCCCTGGGTTTGGGCGATATCGGCAATGCGTCGGGCTTTTTCGAAATGGGGCTGCCCGCCATGATCGCTGAACGTGTCGTAGTCGAAGCCCAGCATGGTGTAGGCGTAGAAATCGAGGACCGATGTCAGCGGGTGGTACTGATCAGGTTGGAAAATGAGGGGCGTTCCCTGGGAATATTCGAATTGCCAATCGGTGTCGGCCAGCTGCATGACATAGGTGTTTTGCGCCGAACCGTAGATCGGACGGTTGGTGGCCAGTACCAGGCGCGCCCGGAAGCGGGACAGGGTCACCGCCTCGGTGAACACGATGGAAATCGAACACACGATCCGCTCCTCGTCATCGAAACGATCCTCGGTCCAGCGCCGGTTGTTCATGTATTCGAACACGCGCTCCCGAAGCTCTTCGAGGAAGCCATAGTCCGAACCGGACAACTGGCCGATATTGAGGGTCACAGAGCAGTTGAACTCCTGGGCAGCGGCATCGGAAGGCCGCAGCAGCAGCAATGGCAAAAGGAGCAGGAAGGCGGAGAACCGCTGGGTCATGGCAGAAGGCGTCTCATTCAGCGAGTGGTTGCGGCACGGCCTGCGGAACGGGCAGATGACGCGTGCGGTGGTGAACACGACCTGAGCGGTTACGGTTTCCTTGTCTCGGGGTCGAACCGGGCGAATGGGGACATCCGTGGGGTGAATGGTGGTGGGTACTGGATCGTTCGTGAGCAAATGGTCAGGGCTTTGCCTGGCAAGCTGGCTTCTGTGTCTCGGCAGCCTGGCCCAGGAGATTGACTCGACAGGCACGGCGTTGCTTACAGAGGAGGATGCCTCACGCGTGGACGAAGCCTTGGAACACGCCTGGCAGTCTTCAGGGGCTTGGCGAACCCGCTGGAATCGGCCGGACCATGTACCGGCCTCCCATCTGGGAAGCCCGGTCGGTGTGCAGAGCCGCCTGCAGTTCCGGTCGGGCCGCGTTTCCCTGGGGCTCCTCCTCGAGAAGAATCCGGGTGAACCGTGGGGCCCCACAGCACATGTCCCGTGGCGCGGACCGGAGCGGAAAGTCCTGGCCCTCGGCATCGAACGATCGAAGTGGACCCTCCTGTTGGGCCCATTCCGGCAGCAGATCGGTTTCGGGTTGGTGGCGGGCCGCCCACAAACATGGGCGCCCTCCCTTGCCTCCCCGCTCAGGATGCCAGACATCCTGCCCAGGGCAAGTGCAGACCTGGGCACGGCCGCCGATCCGGTAGCTTCCGGTCTCTCCATGCAATTATACGGCCGTCGCGGCCGTATGGGACTCTTCCACGGACAGACCTTGCACGCCGCATCGGTAGGAAGGGACGCTTCCCGTTCGCCTCTTCTGCTGGGCCCCTCAGGAACTACCTCGTTTGCCACAAGCTCCAGTATCAAACGCCGACAGGCACTGTGGATTGCCACGAGCGGCTGGTCCGGCGCTCTCGTTGGACGTTCCTGGCGGCTGGCCATGATGAGCGCACTGGTCCGTGCGGATTCCCGACTTCGGACTGAAGGGCAGCGTGTACCCCTCTCCTTCCCTGGCCGTCACTTCCAGGGAAGTCTTGCCTTTTCCGTACGACACCGATCTATTTCCGCGGCAGGCGAGTGGGCCACGGTGGGCGGAGCGCGCCTGCGTCAATGGTCCCTTCTGTGGCGCCCGGCGTCCGGCCGCGGGATACTGCTCGGTCGATCCGTGCACGCCGGACGCTCACGAAGCCCGTTCGGGATCGATCAGCGCCTGCAATCTGAGTGGTCCCGCGTGGAGATCCTTCAGTTGGGCGCCCAATGGAAAAGCGCCATCCATGCGGTTTCCCTTGTCGCGGCCAAGCGAAGCAGGTCCGACGTTTTTACTGTAGTTCAACCCGGCGCGGGGGCGGCTGATGCTGCCGCAACGGCACCATCCGTTGCTATCGTGAAGAGTGCTGCTACGCGGGAAAAGAACGTCCGGATGTCCCTGGCCTGGTTGATCCAGCCTGAAGGCGGGCCAACGATTACGTCCTTTCTCGAACACCATGCGGGCGCAGACCGACGCTGGCGCTTGGGACTTCGCGGTCAAAGCTCCAGCATGCGGAAAACGCGGGTGGACCTCCAACTGCAGGTCGGTCTGCGCCCGCATCCATCCGTTAGTGCTCGACAATCCGGTCTGCTGGCTGTGGGCGTACGGCGGCGTTCAGCCCGATGGGATGGCAACGTTCTGTCGATGGTGCGCGCAGGCGGGTCAGGCTCGGTTCTGCTCTACGCTGCGATCCCGACCGTTGAAGGCGGATTTCCCGTCCTCGGTGGTTCGTCGCGCCGAAGGGTTACCATTGGGCGCATCAGCTACATGCCCTTCGTGCGGCTCCGGATTGAAGCATGGGGCCGCCGGGATCAAATAGATTCCGGCTCTGCCTTCCATTGGCAAATGCAGGCCACCCTGACTCTCTGACGCCCGCCTCAGCGGGGCAGCTGCCGAACCTTGAGTCTGTAGAGGGCATCCCGGGAGGCTTTGGAGTCAATCTCTACAAGGGCCTTCAGAGCCCGACGCGCCTCGTCCGAACCCGGATGCTCCAGAACGGTCTGTTCCAGTTCGTGGACAACAGCAGATTCAATGTGCCTGGACACCTTGTCCATGGCCACATCGATGGACACCTCTTCCGATCCACCATCGGGTAGCGTCACTTCCACATCTGACAACGCTATTCCTGATTTCTCCAGCACGGCAGCCCAGTCCACTTCGGAGACCGTGCGCCCCAACTCGGCCATCACAGCATCGGCCATGCGCAGGCCAGCCACGGCAAGGAAATCTTCGACGGGGTCCGTCCCGGATCCCGTATCAATCACGCTATCCACTTCGCCGTCTTCCAGCGCAGAGGTGATCCCCATTCCGCCCTTCGCAGCGGGTTCCCCGGAGCCGACGGGACGCTCCGACAGTTCCTCCCCTCGGACCAACGGATCGTGCCAAGCGGAATTGCCCTGAAGCCATTCCAGCTTTTCGTCATCGGGCACTTCTTGGAATTGTGGCTTGCTTTCGGTTATCAGCATGGATTCGTCCATCAATCGGGGATCAGCCTGGCCCACCGCAGGGCTCAGCGCTGAGACCACGAGTGCCAGGACAGCCCAAGCCACGGCAAGGCTCCGTTGGAGGGCGGGCCGTGGAGCACGCCTTTCAGGGCTCGAATCCAGCACCGAGAGGATGCGCCCCTCCAATTGGGACGGACGGGAGATGGTCATTGCCACCCCGGGCGTACGACGAAGGCCCTTCATGTCCTTGGCCACATCGATCAACATCTGGGCATATTCCTGTGGATTGGCTCCGAGTGTCAGCACGGCGTCATCACAGGACGCTTCACGCTGCACCTGCAGTTGGCGGCGCAACATCCAGGCCATGGGCAGGAACCAGAAGACGGCAACAAACAGAACCGACAACAGGTCATGCCAGGCATCCCGGCGCCGGACATGCACGAATTCGTGCATCACCGCATAGAGTTTGCGCTCGCTCGTCCACCCGGCCGCCTCCACCGGCAAGAGCAGACGAGGACTCCAGACGCCCCATGACATGGGAGAGCTTATACCGGTCGTCTGACGAACGTCCACCTTGCGGGTCAGGAATACCCTGTATCCGGCTTCTTCCAGTTGATCCTCCCATTGTCCGGCATCCACGGGGCCCGCCATGCGCCACCATCTGGCCAGCGACCAGCGCGTCTGCGCCGAACGTAGCAGCACCAGCACCATCCCGGCGGCCCAGACCAGGACGAAGAATTCTGCGAAGATCAGCTTCCTGAGTGTATTCAAGGCAAACGCGATGGCCTCCCCGACAGGATTGTCCACGGCTATG
>JAQCDI010000002.1 GCA_027620595.1 Bacteroidota bacterium
CCCGTCCGATGACGCCGGCGTACATCTCCTCGATGAGATCAGCGTAACGCTCGCCGATGACCTTGCGCTTGAGCTTCATTGTCGGTGTCATCATGCCGTTGTCCACCGAGAAGGGCTCGAGGACGAGACGGAAATCGCGCACTTTCTCGTGGGCCGCCGCACTGCGGGAGTAGGAGCGGAAGAGCTGTTGGAAGACGCGCTGCACCTCTTCCGTGGCCAGAATGTCTGCCAGCGATGACGCAGCCAGCCCCTGCTCTTTGGCATACGAGCGGATCACACCCTCATCGGGCACTACCAGGGCGGTCAGGAATTCGCGGGCCTCACCGACGATCATGATCTGGTCGATCCATGGCTCGTGTTTGAAGCCTTCTTCGATGGGGCCGGGGTAGATGTTCTTGCCGCCGGCCGACACGAGCATGTGCTTGATGCGGTCGGTGATGACCAGGAAGCCGTTCTCGAATCGGCCGACGTCGCCCGTGTGGTACCAGCCGTCCTTGTCGATGGCCTCAGCCGTGGCTTCCGGATTGCCCCAGTAGCCTTTCATGATGTTGGGGCCCTTGGCAATGATTTCGCCGCTGGTCGTGGTCAGGGCGCTTGGGTAGTTGTCGCCCACCTGCTCACCGAGGATTTCCAACGTGTCCGGATTCTGGATGGCCACCGTCACGCCCGGGATGATGTGCCCCACCTTGCCGTACTGCGGATCGTCGAAGGGGGAGATGGACAACACCGGAGAAGTCTCGGTCAGCCCGTAGCCTTCGACAATCGGAATGCCGGCAGAAAAGAAGAACTCTCCGATGGACTTGGGAAGCGCCGCGCCGCCCGACACTCCGAACTCGATGTGGCCCCCCAGCTTCTCGTGCAGCTTGGCAAAGACCAGCTTGAAGGCCAGTTTGTACTGCGCAGAAAGGATGGGCCCTATCCGTTCGCTCCTGGCTTTCTTCAGGTTGTGGCGGAACCCGACATCCTGTGCCCAGGCAAAGATCTTCTTCTTGGCCGCGCCGCCTTCTTCGACGGACTTGCTGACTGCGTTGAAGATCTTTTCGTAGAGCCGCGGTACGGACAGCAGCACGGTCGGCTTGACTTCGAGGATGTCGCTCGTCACGGTATCGATGCTGCGGGCATAGGAAATGGTCATGCCCGAGGCCAAGGTGCCGAGGTATCCACCGAGTCGCTCGAAGGAGTGACAAAGCGGAAGAAACGAGAGGTGGCGGCCCCCTTCTCGCAGTCGCAGTCGCGTCAGCGCCGATTTCAGGTTCTCACACAGGTTGGCGTGTGAGAGCATGACACCCTTCGGATTACCGGTGGTACCGGAGGTGTAGATCAACACGGCCAGATCTTCAGGTGTGACGCTTTTCTCATTTGCCCGGATGGCGTCCTCGAACTCGGTATAGAGGCCGTAACCGCTTTCTATGGCGTCGTCGAACAGGTCCACGTAGTCGGGCAGCTCGTCGCGACCTTCCACCATGGACACGATGCGCTTCAAGTCCGGGCACACATCGTAGATCTCGAGGGCCTTCTTGAGCTGGATACCGGTCGAGACAACAAATACCGAGGCACCCGAGTCGTGGATGATGTAGCTGACTTCCTTGGGAGGCAGCGTCGTGTAAAGCGACACGTTGACGGCACCCAGCAACTGCGTGGCCATGTCGGCGTAGGCCCATTCAGGACGGTTTTCCGAAAGGATGGCCACACGGTCTCCCGGGCGAACCCCCTGTGCGTACAGGTAGCCGGCCATGGCGCGCGCGCGGTCCCGGAACTCAGTCCATTTGACGTCCACCCATTCCTTGGAGTCCTTGTCGACGTAGCGGAGTACCGTCTGGTCCTTGCCGACGTGATAGTCCACCAGGCGGTTGAAGAGCTGCGGGATCGTGTTGAAGTCGACGAGGGCATTCATGGGCGTCCGATGATGGGTGACATCAATGGCCGTGATGGTACGGCGGTGCGGGCCAACGCAGCAAGAACACGCAAAGCGCTTCCAGGTTGCCACGACCGGATGGGAACAGGCTGGACTGCCTGCTCTCAAAACGCGATAAACCCTCCTTGACAATAAGTGTTACAACACGTATACTACCAGGGTCATGTCGACACATTCCCCCCATAGCGCCCCCAGGCCGCGGACGGACAGGCTGGAAGAAGAGGTATCCCTCGACATCCTCCGGACGGCATTCGCGTTGGAGCACTTCCTGGCGGAAGGGCTCAAGGAGCATGGACTGACGATGACCCAGTACAACGTGCTTCGCATTCTGCGGGGCGCGGGCAAGAAAGGGCTGTGTCGAAATGATGTCGGAGCGCGCATGCTGTCGCCCGTGCCGGACGCCACGCGCCTGATTGACCGACTGATTGCGTCCGGCTATGCGCAGAAGGACAAGGATCCGAACGACAAGCGGTATACGGCCACGCGCATCACCGAAAAAGGACTGGATCTGTTGACCACGTTGGATGAACCCATCATGGAAATGCACCGATTCCAATGGGGACATCTGTCCGCAGCCGAGTTGGTCACCTTGTCGTCGTTGCTGCGCACCAACAAACCGCCCGGATAAAAAATTTTTCTATTGCGTGTTGTAACACACTTGTTGTGACACGCACTCAGGCTTGAAAACATCATTCCCTGACCCTTCCCCGACATGCCCCCGCTACGACCATGACCATCTTCCTTCCGACGAGTGTTGTAACACACATGATGAAGAGTGCCCTTGTAGGACTCAGCCTCCTTTTTACGTCAGCCACTGACACCACACAGACCACGACGACCATGACTACCGCAGCTGAAACCACCACCACGACCACCTGGAACATCGACACGGCCCACACGCAGGTCGAATTCGTGGTCAAGCACATGATGTTCGCCAAAGTGCGCGGCGCATTCACTTCCTTCTCCGGCTAAATCGTGGCGGGTGAGGACGGGGACCTGGCCAGTGGTCAGTTCAACGCCACCATCGAAACGTCGAGTGTCGACACGGCCAACGAACAGCGTGACAACCACCTTCGTTCGGGCGATTTCTTTGATGCTGAGAACCACCCGGCCATTACGTTCAACAGCACCTCGATCGAGCGCGTTGCCGACAAAAAACTGAAGGTATCCGGCGATCTGACGATCCGCGGCATCACGAAAAACATCGTCCTCGATGTCACCGAAACGGGTACGGGCATCGATCCGTGGGGCAACCTGCGCATCGGAATCCAGGCCCAGGGCACGGTCAACCGCAAAGAGTTCGGTCTGACCTGGAATCAGGCGCTTGAAGCCGGTGGCGTCCTGGTTGGCGACGAAGTACAGCTCGTCATCGAAGCCCAGGCAGTCAAAGCCAACTGATATTCCTCATCGGAATCAGGGACCATGAGCCCGGTCTGCCCCGTAAGGCAGACCGGGCCCTTCTTATTCAGGCCTCCGATTTGATTCCCACGACTTTCGAGATGGAAGAGTGGCCTTCTTCTTTCATCAGCCGGACCAGGCCTTCCTTGATGGAGCGGATGAGCCCGGGGCCCTTGTAGACGAGGCCGGTGTATACCTGGATCAGGGAAGCGCCGGCCTTGATGCGTTCGTAGGCATCCTCGGCTGACGAAATGCCACCGACACCAATGATCGGCACCTTCCCCTTGGTCTTCCGGTAGAGATACCGCACGAGTCCGGTGGCGCGGGCCTTCAGGGGTGGACCACTCAGGCCACCTCGGCCGATCTTCTCGATGACAGCGGACGACGTCCGGAGGCCTTCGCGATCCGAGGCGGTATTGGTGGCAATGAAACCATTGACCCCGTGCCCGAGGGACACCAGGAGCAGCTCGTCAAACAGGCTGTCGAGGATGAAACGGTCGGTGTGCGGTGGCGAGAACTTCACCAGGACGGGCACGCGGCGCTTCATCTCGGCGCGTTCCCGCATGATGGCCCTGAGCAGCGCATCCAGTGAGTTGGGGTCCTCAAAGGTCTTGCCCTCTGCCGTGTTGGGGCAGGAAACGTTGAGGGCCACGTAGTCGGCGTACGGGGCCAGCAGACGGAAGCTCTCGCAGAAATCAGCAATGGCAGCTTCTCCCTCGATCGAGGGATCGTGTGTCTTGGCCAGGTTGACGCCGACGGGGAAGGCAATCTGACCGGCCTGCATTGCAAGGCGCCGCTGCACGGCAGCGGCGCCGACATTGTTGAGCCCCATCCGGTTGATGAGGGCCTCGTCCCCGGGCAAACGGAAAGCGCGCGGTTTCTTGTTGCCCTTCGATTTGCGGGCGCTCACGCTGCCCACCTCCACGAATCCACAGCCCGCCTTGCGGAAGAAGGGAATCAATCGGGCATTCTTGTCGAAGCCTGCGGCCAATCCCACCGGATTGGCAAACGTCTTGCCCAGGATCTCCTGGTGCAGGGAGGGGTGGGCGTACTGGTACATCGAATCCAGCAGGAACGGCGTCCATTGCTGGGCGAACCGCGCCGTGAGGGAGGCCACATTATGGGCCGTTTCCGGACCGAGGGCGAAGAGGGCGGATCGGAATGCGGAATACATGCGTTATCGGCTTGACGGGCGAACCCCGGAACAGGGGCGGCGCCGACAAGATACATCACAGAGGACCTGCGGGGACCAACCGATGGAGCTCACCATCCGCCAGGTGGACGCGTTCACCCGGAAACCCTTTGCCGGCAATCCGGCCGCCGTTTGCGTCGTGGAAGCTTTTCCCGACCATGCCTTCATGCAGGCCGTGGCCAATGAGATGAACCTCTCGGAAACGGCGTTCGTGCGCCGTCGTGGGGACGGAGACTGGGATCTGCGTTGGTTCACGCCGGCGGCCGAGGTGGATCTCTGCGGGCATGCCACGCTGGCCACCGCGCATACCCTTTTCGAGCAGGGTCTGGTTGAAGCCACTGCAACCGCCGTTTTCCAGACCCGCAGCGGTGCCCTCCGCGTAACGCAGAGCACCTCGGGTCAGCTGGAAATGGATTTTCCGGCCGAACCGGCCAATCAGGGATTTCCTGGGGAGCTGATCGACAACGCCCTGAACACCGACTGCCTGCGCCATGCGGCCAACCGTATGGATGCTTTGGCTGAGCTGGAGAACGAAACCGCGCTGCGAGAGCTGAATCCCGACATGTCGGCCATTGCGTCCCTCGACGTGCGGGGCCTCATCGTCACGGCGCCGGCCGACGAACCGGGCGTGGATTTTGTGAGCCGCTTCTTTGCACCGCAGCTGAATGTGCCGGAGGATCCCGTTACCGGATCTGCGCACTGCTGCCTGGCGCCCTGGTGGGGACGTCGGCTGGGCAAGACGGTCATGAAGGCCAAGCAGCTCTCGGCCCGCGGCGGGGAGGTCGAGGTCGAGCTCAGCGGGGAGCGCGTGTTGCTTCGTGGTTACGCCGTTACGGTCATGAGCGCGACGCTCAAGGTCTGAGGTTCGCCCGAAAACCGGATGGGCCTGGACCTACCAGCCCGGGATGATCTGGAAACCGAAGTGCGCGCCCTTGACAGGTCGCTGCCAGGGCTTGGCGTAGAAGATCTCCAGTACGGTGTATCCGAAGAGGTTGACGCGGGTCGAGACACCGGTGGAAAACACAGGAATGCGCTCGGCGCTGCGGGTATCCTTGAACCACTCCGATACGGGGCCGATTTGCGGCGGATCGTTGGCCGTCCACGCCACGCCGCCGTCCACGAACAGCGCGATCTCCGTGGGCAGGTACGGGAAGTTGATCAGTCCGAACTGCTCGGTACCGAAGAGCGGAATACGCAACTCCATGGACGCCAATCCCATGCGGGTACCCAGAAGCCGGGATTGTTCGGCGCAGATGCCCGATGGCGTAGGCGTGCATTCCTCGATGTTGTCGAACGAGGAGAACGAATAGCCGCGCACGAAGCTCTGGCTGTTGGCGTAGCCGAGGTATTCCTGCGTGAAGAGCGAACCGCTGGTCTCATCGGCCCCGTAGTTGCCCATGTGCAATCCGCGCATGGCAAACGTCAGGGGTGAGAACTGGAAGTAGCGGCGGTAATCGGCCCGCACCCGGACGAAGCGTGCTGTCCCGATGTGGGGTACCACTTCGAAACGGGAGCGTCCACCGCGCACGGGCGAAGTGAAGCCGAAGAAAGAAAAATCCGAGACCAGTGCCAGGCCCGTAGTGGCAAAGTACTGGGCATCGGGTTCGGAGTCGTTGAGCTGCGTCCGATCCCGGGTCACGAATCCAGTCACGGGATCGAACCGGAATGTGTCCAACTCATAGTCGAATCCATACCGGGTGGCACCCACCGAGGCCTCCAGGCGCCGGGTGGTCGTGAAGGCGTACGAGGACAACCCTTCGATCTGATCGATGTAGATGCGCTGCCGCAGGTTGAGGATGCTCTGCCCGTCGTTGCCGATGAAGGACGAACCGAACAGGATGGGAATGTGGCCGCCCACCACGCCCCAGTTCATGCGCCGTTCGCGGTTGACATAGGCCACCTGCGCACCGACATCCTTGAACGTGCCGTTGGCCTGGGCAATAACGGTCAGGTTCTGATTGCCCAGCATGTCCGAGAAATAGAATCCGACCCCACCGGAAACACCCGCGCCGTAGAGGCCGCCGGCCTGCACGCCGATGGACGGTGGTGCCACATAATCCAGGACCAGGCGCGGGCTGTAGGCCCGGGTGGACGTATCGAGATCCGGCGGCAGGCCCGTCAACGGGTCCTGGATGTAGTTGCTGACAAGGCCTTCGTCGACCGCTGCGGCCGGAGGCAGGATGGCCGCCACAGAGGAGGAGGCAGCCAGGCTGAAGTCCACAGGTTGGCCCGTCAGTTGATCGGCTTCCCGGGCAAACACGGTGTAGTTGCCGTCGGAGAATACCGAGAAGACCATACGGCCGTTCTGCGCGGCTACGGTCATGGCCGGGCTCATGGCCGTGATGCCGGAGACACCGGTCTTGAGGTGTGTCAAGCGGTGCACCGAGTCGTCCGTACGGTCGAGCCGGTAGAGGTCCTTGAATCCGTCGTGGTCCGAAATGAAATAGAGCTGATTGCCGTCCGGCGAGAACTGCGGGTTGTGGTGCAAGCCTTCGAAGGGACGGTGAACCGTGATTTCCAGCGTCTCGGTGTCGATCACAGCCAAACGGGGCTCGCCGTATTCGAGTGTCCGGAAATTGGTGCCTGCTTCGCCGCGATCTGTCGTGAAGGCAAGGTGCCGGCCATCCGGGTGCCACGCGGGCTGCAGGTCGGCAAACCGGTCGTTGGTCAGCTGCCGAACGGATCCGTTGCTCATATCGAGCAGATAGAGGTCCGAGATGCCGCCATCCATGCCGGAAAAGGCAAGGATGTCGGGGTCGGGAGACCAGGCCAGGTTGGTGATGGCCGAAACACCATCCACCTTGAATCGCTGAACGATATCTCCCTTGGCCCAGTCCAGGATCGAGATCTCGTTGTCTCCTTCGACGAAGGTGATGAAGGCAAACTGGCGTCCGTCCGGAGACCAGGAGCCAGCTGATGAAATGAAGCGGATGGCGTCGAAGTGCGCATCCCGGTTGCCGCTCTTGAGACGGCGGATCACCCGGCCGGTGTTGGCATCGGCAATGAAGAGGTTGATCTCGAAGAGGTCCTTCTCGCTCAGGTAGGCTATGTACTGACCGTCCGGACTGACGACCGGGGCGATGTTCATGTCGCCCGAATCCAGGTTGCTGGACAGGACCTCCCTTCCGGCTGCCGCCATGCTGTCACGATCGGCCGTGAGGGGCAGGTAGGCCTCCTTGACGGCAGCAATCCACTCGTTGGAAAGGGAGTCGGCGCTGATCCCGAGGGTGTAGACGAACGCCGAGTCCACGCCGACCCGTCCGGACAGCTTGAAGAGGTTGGCCACGGCCACATCCCCGTACTTACCGCCGATGTAGGCAAGGTAGGCCTGGCCGTAGCGATAGGGGAAGTAGCTCATGTCCCGCGTGATGGTGTCGATCGTGGGCAGGTCGTCGCGCATCGCGGCGTCCCGCATCCACATGGCCGTGTGGGCGTCGACCCGCCCGACCGAGAAGTACTCGGCCATTCCTTCCACCAGCCAGAGCGGAATGAGTTGGAAGGCGAACCGGATGGAATCGGTCCGAGAAAGAGCAATGTCGTACTGGAAGGAGTGGACCAGTTCATGGCCCAGGACGTGGTCGGTGTCCTTGTAAGAGCCCGTGAGCGGCATGATGACCCGCTCCTTCAGCCCTTCCGTTACCCCGCCGGTGCCTTCACCGAGCGCACCCCCGATGGCGTTCGTCTGGTGGAAGTCTGCGTCATTGGCGTAGAAGATGACCGGCTTGCGCTCATAGAACTCGCGCAGGAAGGTGCGGCTGTGCCGCTGGTACCAGCGCTCGGCCATGCGGGCGGCGTCCTCGACGGCCTCGCGTTCTTCCGGATACAGGTAGAATTCGAAATGGTCGGTGCGGAATGATTCAAAATCGAATTGGTCGTACTGCACCTTGTTGCGCCCGAAATATTGCGCCTGGGCCACCTGGGGAAGGACCAGGAGGCTGGCAAGCAGCACGAAGACGACCGAGGGCCACATGGAGGATCGGAACGGGGAAAAGGAACGGTTCATACGGGATCCGTTGATGGTACTGCGGGTGTGGCGGGCCCCGCAGAAGGAGTTCGTTCGAGGTGTGTACGGCTTTCCGGACGACCGGACGGAAGGCCTGCAAACGCATGGCCGGACTCCCGGTTGCCGCGACGGGAAACCGCTGCAGCCTCAGGATCGCAAAATATGGACCCGAAAAACGGCATTTTGGAGCCAATTGTCGGCCTCCGGCAATGATCCGATGGAATCCCTGCGTGAATGGAACTCCGGAAGGCGATACTCGATACCACAATCCGAATTCCTGTCCCCCGGGGCGGACACCCTGTCCCCGCCCTCTGTCCCAGCGACCCGACACCCATGGACGAAAGTCGTTCGCGCCTTCGCATCTTCATTGCCCTTATTGCCGTCGTCCTGGGCATCCTGGCCCTGCGCCTGGGAAAACTGCAGATTGTGGAGCGCTCGGACCACACAGGTAAATCGGCAGCCAACGCGGTGCGCGAGTGGCGTGTGCAGCCTCCCCGAGGCCGATTCTACGACCGCAATGGGGTGCTCATGGTGGACAACGAGCCCCGCTACTCGCTTTTTGTGACCCCGCGTTATTTCGACCGGGAGACCATTCCCCTGTTGGCCCGACTGGTCCGTCTTCCCGACTCGCTCATTACCCAGCGATTCGAGGCAGCGGCCAAGCATCCGTTCCAGCGGACGATCCTGCAGGGGGACGTCACCTTCGAGGAGCTCAGCCGCGTACTGGAGCAGCGACACAATCTTCCTGGAATCGATTACGAGATCACGCAGAAACGACGCTACCTGACGGATGCCCGCATGACGCACGCCTTGGGCTATGTGCGGGAAATCTCCGACGGTACGCTCCAGGCGTTCCGGGATCAGGGCTACGTCCGCGGCGATCCATTTGGACAGGGGGGACTTGAGCGCCAGTATGAACAGTCCGTCCGCGGTGTGCCTGGCAGCGACTTCAAGATGATCAACATCAAGGGCCAGGTTGTGGCCGAATACCTCGACGGAAGGGAGGATCGACCCGCCAGCAACGGGCTGGACCTGAACCTGAGCATCGATGCGGACCTGCAGGCCTACGCCGAATCCCTGTTCGTGGGCAAGCGGGGGGGCGTTATTGCCATCGACCCGAATACGGGAGAAGTGCTGGCCATGCACTCGGCCCCGGATTTCGACCTCGAGTTGTTCACGCACCGGCTGGACCCACAGGTATGGGACAGCATCCAGACCCACGTTGACAAGCCGCTTTTCAATCGGGTCACGCAGAGCCAGTTCATGCCCGGTTCGACCTTCAAGCCGCTCATTGCCATGCTGGCCCTGTCCACCGGAACGATCGATGAGAACGATACCGTTTTCTGCGGGGGAGGACACCCGCTCGGTGGTGGCAACTTCTACAAGTGCCTGGCCAAGCACGGCAACCTGACGGTCGAAGAGGCTGTGATGCATTCGTGCAACACGTTCTTTTTCGAGATGATGCGTCGCATCGACGTCAACTCGCTCAACCGCATGGCTACCGCGTTCGGCTTCGGCAATAAGCCCTTTCTGGACATCGCCGCATCCGAGGTCGCCACGGGCAACGTTCCCGATTCCGTGTACTACAATCGGTTGTTTCCCCGCGGTTGGACCCAGGGTACGGTCATGAACCTGGGTGTGGGCCAGGGAGAAGGCGAAGTGACCCTGATCCAGCTCGTGCGCTACCTCTCGGTCATCGCCAACGGCGGTACGCTCGTCACGCCGCACCTTGTGCGTTCCATGACCGATCCGATCACGGGCGAGGAGACCTTTCCGGACGTGCCGCCCACGACCAAACTGGATCTCAATGAGACCTATCTGAAGATCATCCGGGAAGGCATGCGACGGGTGACCGCTGAAAAGAGCTATTGGCTGGACATCCCGGGCATCCCTTCGATGGCCAAAACCGGTTCGGCCCAGAACACCCGCAGCGACGAAGACGACTCCGTGTTCATCATGGCGGCGCCGATCGAGAATCCGCAGATTGCCGTTGCCGTGCTGGTCGAGAACTCCGGGTGGGGCAGCACGTCGGCCGGCCCGATCGGAAGTTTCATGATTGAGCGCTACCTGAAAGGGCACATTGAGTGGACCCCCCTGCGCCGGAGCATCCTGCAGCAGATGCTCAACACCAGAAGCGCTCCGCTCACGCAGCGCACCAATTTGGATTGACGGGCCGGTGCGCAAGAAGTATCTCAATCTCGATCCGATCAGCCTGTTTGCCTGGCTGGCTCTCGTGGGCACCGGACTGCTGGCCATCTACTCGGCCACGCACGGCCCCTCGGCGGAGTACATCGACTCGGCCGAGGCGGGCAACTTCGAAAGCCAGCTCGTCTGGTTCGGTATCTGCGTCTTCGGTCTGGTGGTTGCGCTCCTCCTGCCGGTGCGCTTCTTCCAGTCGATGGCCTTTCCCGTCTACGGGCTGACCATCCTGCTGCTGGTGGTGGCTCTTCTGTTCGGGCGGGAAATCAACGGCGCCAAATCCTGGCTCTTTTTCGGTCCCATGAGCCTCCAGGTGTCGGAAGTGGCCAAAGTGGGCACGGTGCTGGCCGTGGCGCAGGTGGTCGGTATGCGCAGACCCAAGACCATGGACCTGCGCTTTGCGTTCATCCTGCTCGGGATCATCCTTTTGCCAGCTTCGCTCATCGTACTCCAGAACGACACGGGAACGGCCCTGGTATTCTTCGGCCTGATCCCCATCGTGCTCTTCTGGTCCGGGCTCGATATGAACCTGTTGCTGCTCATGATATCGCCGGCGGTGGCGGGCTACTTCGCCGTTGTGTCCATGCCGGTGGCCATCCTTTTCTGCGTGGCTTTCGTGGGCTTCATGTGGTGGAAGACCCGGGACAAGCGCATCGGCGTCGTATCGGCCATCATGACGGGCGGCGTTGTGGCCCTGGCCAATGTGGCACTGACCCTTGTACTGAGTGACTACCAGGTCCAGCGCATCCTGTCTTTCACCGATCCGGGCGCCGAGCAATTCCGCAGCAATGTGGGCTTCCACCAGGTCAACTCGATGGCGGCCATCGGCAGTGGCGGCTGGACGGGCAAGGGGTTCCTGCAGGGAACCCAGACACAGGGCGGCTATGTCTTCGAGCAGTCCACCGACTTCATTTTCTCGGTCATCGGAGAGGAGTCGGGCTTTTTCGGCAGCCTGCTGGTCCTGATCCTCTTTGCCGTCCTGCTCGTGCGGCTCCTGCAACTGGGCGCCAACATCAAGCACCCCTTTGCCGTGTTGGTGGCCGCGGGAGCATCCGGAATCTACCTGATCCACATCTTCATCAACATCGGCATGGCCACCTCGCTCCTGCCGGTGATCGGGATCCCGCTGCCCTTCATTTCCTACGGAGGGTCGGCCCTGCTGGCCAATTCGGCCCTTTTTGCCATCGTCCTCTCCATGCACCTCAAGAAGGACGACTTCTCGATCTACGGATACTGATTGCGGGCGAACCGTCGGGCAACCGCCTCGCCTCCAGGGGCGTGCGGCTCAGCGCGCGTTGATCAACACTCGGTGATGCTCACGGCCAGGCCGCCGAGCGAGGTCTCCTTGAACTTGTGGGACATTTCCTCGCCGGTCTGCTTCATGGCCGAGATGCAGGCATCCAATGTCATGATATGGTGTCCGCTTCCCCGGAGCGCGAGCGAGGCGGCCGTGAAGGCCTTGATGGCGCCGAAACCGTTGCGCTCGATGCAGGGCACCTGACCAGACCGGCCACGGGATCGCACGTCAATCCGAGATGGTGCTCGAGGGCCATCTCGGCAGCGTTCTCGACCTGGGCCACCGTGCCGCCGAGGACAGCGCAGAGTCCGGCGGCGGCCATGGCGGAGGCTGAGCCCACCTCGCCCTGACAGCCCACCTCGGCGCCCGAGATGCTGCTGCGGTGTTTGATGAGGCCGCCAATGGCCGCCGCCGTCAACAGGAAATCATGGATACCGCGCCGGTCCAGGTTCTCGTGCCCGACCATCCAGTACAGGACCGACGGGACGACACCGGCCGCTCCGTTCGTGGGGGCGGTGACCACCATGTGGCCGGCGGCATTTTCCTCATTGACGGCCATGGCAAAGGCGCACAGCCAGTCGTTCATGTGCACGCGCCCTTTGCCGGCGCGCAGTTCCTCCACGAGGTGTCGGGCGCGCCGGCGTACGTTCAGGCGGCCCGGCAGCGTGCCTTCTTCGCGGAGCCCGTTTTCCACGCATGCCCTCATCACGCTCCAGACCTCATCCAGCCCGGCGTCCAGCACCGTGTCCGTGCGATACCGGTGCTCGTTCTCGCGCTTCATTTGTGCGATCGTGAGGCCCGACTCCAAGCCCATGCGCAGCATGACCTTGCCCGATTCGAAAGGATACGGGCAATCCTTGGCATCTTCCATGGCCAGCGGCGCCTCGATCGAATCGATTTCGTCTTCGCCGGTGATGAAGCCTCCGCCGATGGAGAAATACCGGCGCTCGTGCAGCACCACGCTGCCCGCCAAAACCTGGAAGATCATGCCGTTGGGATGCTCGGGCAGGGGTTCGCCCCGGTCGAAGACCACATCATCCGGCGGAGCAAACGAGAGCGACCAGGACTCCGCGTCCAGCCGGACCCGCTGCCAGAGGTCGGCCATGAGGGTGTTTACGTCCTCGGTGATGAGGCCTCGCGGGGTGTAGCCGTTCAGGCCGAGCACGACGGCCCGGTCGGTGGCGTGGCCCTTTCCGGTCCAGGCCAGCGAACCCTTGAGCAGTACGCGGATGCGGCAGGCCCCGGGTTCGACCGTAAGATCCCCCAACGCTATGTGGCGGCTGATGCTGCGGCGGAAGGCGGCAGCGGCCACCATCGGGCCCATCGTGTGGGAGCTTGAAGGGCCGATGCCCACCTTGAACAGGTCAAGTACGGAAATGAACATGGGATGGCTTGGATCAGGGTATCACAAGGTACGATCAGGCAGGATCACGGTGACACGTGGATGAGCGGACGCACGGCAATCCGCGACCCGTAGTGCAGGCGTACCAGGTAGAACCCGGCCGGAACGGATCGGTCGGCATCGTCCCTGCCGTCCCATTCCATGCGGTTCGCTCCGGCAGCCTGCGTTCCATCCGACAGGACCCGCAGCACGCGCCCCGCCAGGTCAACAACGTCCAGACGGGCTTGACCGCTGGAAGGAAGGTTCCACTCGATGCTCACGCGGCCGCTCGATGGGTTCGGGTAGGGGGCGCTCAGGAGGGGTTGGCCAGGGAGTGAAATGGGCGGCTCGGCATGGGTGGCCGATACGAGCGGCTGCAGGTCGAGGGATTCCTGCCGATCAAAGAACGCCAGCCGGTTGGGGATGGCTGATTCGATGGTCTGGCGGAGCTCGTTGGAAATCCGGTTCGCCCGATGCCGCACGGCGATCCAGGTCAGGAACGACTCGGCAATATCCTCCCGGTCAGGGTAATCCCGGGCGTAGACGGAGATGAACTCGGGATCGGCCTGTTGGGCGGCGCGCCATTCGGGGTGGGTGGCCCACTGCGCATCGAGGGACGTGTGGGAGGCTTCGTGGACCAGGGTTTCCTCCAGGATCCCGTCGTCGATGTAAAGCTCGGCCTGGCCAGTGTGGATCAGGATATTGCGGTTGCCTCCGCCAAAAGGCTGCAAGCCCTCGTGGACCCACATGGTCTCGACGTTGGTCCGCAGGGATCGGGGCAGTCGCCCGACCTCCGTGGCCCAACGGACGGCCTGCATCATGGCGGCGTCGGGTGTTCCGAACTCCGGATTGACCTGGACCTCGACCACCGATCCGTCGCCGAAGGACGCATCCACGAGGAAGGCGTTGCGCTGCACCCAGTTGTTGAAACGCCGATCATACATCGTACGCTGGCCCTGTCCGCGGTAGGTGGCCTCGACGAACTCCGTGGGATCGTCCGATGTGATGATGTCGGGATCGATGAAAATGGTGCCCCAGAACGGAGGGTCCAGTGGGCGAGGGGTGGCGCCGAGGAGGAGGACTCCGAGGAGGGCAGCGATGGTGCGAGGACGGGGAAAGGACATGGGCACTTGATTCGGGATGCCAACGGCGTACGCCCTGAAACGAAACCGGTGCCCTGCGACACCCATGGATGTTGCGAGGCAAGCTTTCCCCGTGGTCCGGTGGCCGTTCGGCCGTCCGTCCCGGCACTTCGCCGCTGCCCGCACGAGGCCTCCGTTCGTCGACGAAGGGAGGCGAGGCCGATCCAGGACCCCGTCCTTCGCGCGGTGTTTGCCTCCGTGTCCCTTTTTCCTACCCCAATGTCCAACGCAATCGGCGTTCGCGTCGCCCCCATGCCCCGTCCGTGGGCGTCCTGGTTCAACCTGCCAGCCTACCTGCTCGTGTGGTCCATCCCCGGTGTGGCCGCCCTGAGCTTCTATTACCTGAACCAGACGGTGACGGCAGCGCCCCTGAACTGGTCCTTCGCCCTGGTTTCCACCCTGCCGAACTGGTACATCTGGGCGCTCCTCACCCCTGTCATTGTGCGGATCTGCCGCTCCTGGCCACTCGAACAGGAAACTTGGAAGCGGGTCGTCTTCAGTGTGCATGTGCCGGCGCTGCTGGCCAGCATGCTGATCCATTCGGCGGTGAACCTCATACTTTTCCGCACCGCCGGGCTGCACGACCAGGTGACGATCGGTCTCTATCAGGTGCACTTCTTTACGCGCATCCACGCCAACATCTTCACCTACGCCGCCATTGTCGGGTTGTACTCCGCCTGGGAGTACTACCGCCGATACATGAGCCGGGAGGCCCAGACGGCGGTCCTTCAGGTGCAGCTGGCGCAGGCCAACCTGCGGGCTCTGAAGATGCAGATCCATCCCCATTTCCTGTTCAACACCCTGCATTCGATTGCTGCGCTGGTCCGCAAAGGGGAGAACAAGCCGGCGGTCAACATGCTGGGGCAGCTTGGAGAATTCCTTCGACTGGCCCTCGAGAACAAGGGGCAGCAGGAGATCCAGTTGGAGCAGGAATTGGACTTCCTGCGCCGGTATCTGGCCATCGAGAAGACCCGCTTCGGGGATCGTCTCACGGTCGATATCCAATGCGACTCCGAGGCGGCCCATGCCTTCGTGCCCAATCTCATCCTTCAGCCGATCGTCGAGAATGCCATCCATCACGGGATCTCCCCCTCCATGACCAAAGGGGTGATCCGCATCGTGGCGCGGGCCGAGGCCGGCCGGCTGTGCATGACCGTGGCGGACAACGGTCCGGGGTTGAAGAACCCTGATCGACTGCGCAAGGGCGTGGGCGTGGGCAACACCCAGGAGCGCTTGGAGAACCTCTACGGCAAGGACCAGGAGTTCAGCCTTCGCAACGGCGAACTGGGGGGTCTCGAAGTCCGCATCTGCATCCCGTTCATGCCCCAACCCATCATCCAGTTGCCGGCCGACGTGGCCTGAACCCTATTCCTGCATGCCCATGGAATCCCCGCTCAAGGTGCTGATCGTCGACGACGAGTCCCTGGCCCGCGACACCGTGAGGTTGCTGCTGGAGGAAGCGGAGGATATCCGTGTGGTGGAGGAGTGTGCCGACGGCCTACAGGCCGTGGCGGCCATCCGTACCCATCAGCCCGATCTGGTCTTCCTGGACGTCCAGATGCCTGGGCTGACTGGTCTGGAGGTCGTGGCCGAAATCGGGGCGGACCGCATGCCGCCTGTGGTCTTTGTCACGGCATACGACGAGTATGCCGTGAAAGCGTTTGAGACGAGCGCAATCGACTACCTGGTCAAACCATTTTCGGACGAACGGTTCGAGGCGGCGCTCGACCGGGTACGCAAGCAGGTACGGCAGCAACGCCGGGCCGACCTGGAAGAACGTCTGAGGCATTTGTTGGCCGAAACCCGTCCCGCGGGGCCCAATTCTGGCGGGACCCGGTTCCTGGTCAAGGACCGGGGGACGATCCGTTTCGTGGATGCCGCGGAGATTGACTGGGTGGAAGCAGCCGGCGACTATGTCCTGCTGCACGGAAGCGGGGAAAAGAACATGATCCGGGAGACGATGAGCGGGATGGAGGAGCGACTTCCCTCGGAGTCCTTCGTGCGCATCCACCGCTCCACGATTGTACGCATCGGTGCCATCCGCGAAATCAAACCCTATTTCCACGGTGACTACATCCTTTATCTGCGGGATGGCACGGAGCTCAAACTGAGCCGCCGCTACTGGTCCCACGTGGAGTCGGTCCTTGGGGGGTAGGCGAGCCGCTTATCGCACGGGTTCGCCGTTCGTCGACGCTCCGAGCGCCCCATCTCTGAAGGGTATCCGTCGCTTCCGGACCTGCCTAGTTTTCCTCCAGACAATGATCCGAATCGTTCGGATCCGGAAATCAATCCCACTTCCCACTTCCATGAAAAAGCTCCTTTCTGCTGCTCTCGTTGCCTTCCTGGCACTCGGATCGGCTCCCTCCGCCCTGGCCCAGGCCGACAAAGATATTGTCGATGTTGCCGTTGAAGCCGGTGCGTTCAACACCCTCGTTGCTGCGGTGAAAGCGGCCGGTCTGGTCGATGTCCTCAAAGGCGAAGGCCCGTTCACCGTCTTTGCCCCCACGGATGAAGCCTTTGCTGCACTTCCGGAAGGTACGGTCGAAAACCTGCTCAAGCCGGAAAACCTCGATCAACTCGTGGCCGTGCTCACCTACCACGTCGTCCCCGGCAAGGTGATGGCAGCCGACGTCGTCAACCTGACGGAGGCCACCACCGTCCAGGGCTCGACCATCGAGATCAATGTGAAGGAAGGCATGGTCATGATTGACGGTGCCCACGTCGTGACGGCCGATGTACCGGCCTCGAACGGTGTGATCCACGTCATTGACAAGGTGATTCTTCCGTAACGACTACGGGAATTACCGGTCATAAGGGGGCGCCTCGGCGGGGGGCGCCCCCTTCTTTTTATGTGCCCGCGTCCCACCACCCACCAACGCCATGATTGTCCATACCCTGCGCACGGAACAGTGGATCGAGCGCCCACGCAGTGAGGTGTTCGCATTCTTCTCGGACGCCTCCAACCTCGAGCGCATCACGCCCGCCGAATTGCGGTTCGAGATCCTCTCGCCCCAACCCATCGATATGCGGGTGGGGGCCCTGATCGACTATCAGCTCCACCTGGCCGGTATTCCGTTCAAATGGAAGACGGAGATCACGGACTGGAATCCACCCTTCTCTTTCGTCGATACCCAGCTCAAGGGGCCCTACAAACAGTGGATCCACACCCACACGTTCGAGGATCATGGAGACCGTACGTTGATTGTGGACGAGGTCAAGTGGGCCCTCCCGCTCTCGCCCCTCGGGGACCTGGCCTACCCGATCATCAAGTGGCAGCTGGGCCGCATCTTTGCCCATCGCCAACGGGTAATCGAAGGGGTGCTGCGGTCCACCTGACCGGCCGATGCTTCCGTCGGTCGGGTCTGCCGCGTGTCAGCGCATCAAGGATTCAGCGGGGCCGGAAAGGCGGAGTTCGATGAGGCCGGATGCGCCCGTGTTTTCAGCCGGTGCCTTGACCATCAGCGTCCACGCTCCTTCGGGCACCCGGAAATCGTCGGGGTTGACCCTCACCTGACGCACCACCTGCCACGAGGGGGAATACACCGTGGCCGATGCGCCGCCCCGATACGCCAGGATCTGGCCTTCCTCAAGGGACACGGTCACGCCCGAGGCCGCTCCTTCCACCCCCAGGAACAGCGATTCCAGGGCGCCTTCAGCGGCCCGAACAGTAAAAAAGAGCGACTGTGCCGCAAATGCATTCTCCATGGCGTGCGTCTCTTCGGCCGGTTCGCCCGGCTGTCGTTCCCGCTGCACATAGGTCAGGCGATGGGTTGCCACGGGGGTCAGGAGGAACGAATCCTGCGCCGGCTCATCCAGATGGAATTCTCCGGAAACGTCTTCCATGGCCGCTTTCTGCGATGGCGAGAAGAAACCACCGAGACGCGCGCGCTCCCATCGGTTGAGCAGGGTCAGGATTTCCCCGGTTCGCCCATTTTCCTGGAGCGCCTCCATGCTCGTGGACAGGGCGTACCCGGCGTCGTAGGCGGCCGAACGGGCCAGCATCCATTCGATATCCTCCACGCTCGTCTCCGGTCGCAGGCTGAACCATCCCAGCATGGCGGGCATAAAGTTGCGCCGGAAGTAGGCCTGGTTCTTCATGCGGTACTCGGTCTGGCTCTCGCGGAAGCCGGCGTACCACGGTTCGCCCCAGTTCATGCGCGTGTAAAGGTGCCAGAACCAGTGCGACGTCCGGCTGGCGGTCACGATCCAGTCCTCCCGGTCCGCTTCGGGCAGCGCATCCCAGAAGGACTGCGCAAACAGGATCTCCCCGTAGTTGCCCATGCCCGTGGAGCGGTTGCCCTCGAGCCCGTCGAAGGAGACGTGCTTGAGGCCGCCTCCGGCATAGACCGCGGCCATCTTCTGCGCCATTTCGATGGTCAATTCCGGGTTCGTGAGGAATACCCGGTAGCCGTGATCGGCCAGCAGGGATACGGGCGAACCGGCTTCGTGCGCCGCCGCGCGCGTCCCGAACGCCCCGCGGGTAAGTCCCGTGAGTTGCCACGGGGCCTCCGGACTGACGCCGGTGTACTGGATGAGCTCGTCGCCGATGCGGACGGTCTTCAGGGTGCTCTTCTGGCCTGCGCGGAAAGGCTCGTCGCTGGCTACCGTGATTGACGCGGTGTTTGGCCCGAAGCCTTCCGTCAAAGGTGCGCTGCCCACTACAGCCAGCCGCTCATCGGGCACGGGACTGACAAACGCGTCCTGGGGCTGGATGAAGTTCGAGAGCGTGTGGCCGCCGAGGCGCATTCCGCGCTCGGCGGCCCGCTCGGACAGTCGTTTCAGGCCGTCCACTCCGTTCGGGAAATCGTCCTCACGGAGCGTGAAGTGACCCCACGAGGAGAACGGATCCGGGTGGTAGAGGATTTCCATGCCCGCCCGCTCGACGATGTCCAGCGCTTCGTCGACGGTTTCTTCGCTGAAGGGCATTATCACATAGGCCTGGGCCGCTCGTGGGGCCTGTTTGGCCCATACCCCATCGAGGATCGGGTGCGGCAAACCTTCGGCCAATTCAATGGCGCCCAACGTTTCCAGCGCCTTGTCGCGGTCCGATCCGAAGAGCGCGATGGCACTTCCCACCATGCCGCCATCCTGGAACGCAGGTGCTTGGTAGACCGGATAGCCCATGTTGGGGATGGACCGCGTCCGGTTGCGATTGCGGGTGTAGGCCTGCAGCGTACTGCCGAAGGAATCAGGTTTGGCCGCCTCCACGCGGTAGAGAACGTGGCGTTTGCCCTCTTCCGAGAGGTCCGTGAAGTCCCCCGATTCGAAGATGTCGATCTGGGGCATGGCATCGTTCTCGTTCCACGGATAGCCACCCAGGGTCCGGATGTTGAGGGCCTGCAATCCCAGCGCGTGTTTGCCTTCCTGTACGACGCCGACCGTCTCGCCGATCACTTCGTCCATTGTGGTGGGGTACGGCCCCCAGAGGACCAGATCCACAATCGCCGTATCTGAGAGGGCCGTAACTTCAAGACGCGCATGGGTTTCCCGGCTCGAAACGGTGATTTGCGCGGTTCGCCCCTCTGCATAACTGAGGGTCAGTACCTCCGTGTCTGCGTCCCATGCGGCGTGTTCGGGCGCGAAGAACGTGCTGTCAACACGCAATGACAGCAGCGGTGCTGCCACGCCCGGAGCCAGTACTTCGGTGCCACCGATCTGCATGGAGGCAACCGATCCGTCCTGGCCGACAGACACGGAGAGGTCCCCAGCCTGGAAATCCAGCGCGGACCGGGGGCCGCAACCCAGCAGGAAAAGGGCAAGCAAGAGGGGGTGGAGGAGGCGCATGTCGGAACGTCGGGGAGGTTTGAGGGACAACATACATCATCCTTTTCGAGTCCATCGTCAAGTTTTCACATGCCGGAAGCGCTTTTCATGGGGTGGGTAAGGTTTCCCCTACACGTTTAGGGGCGAGCCCTGTACAAATGGGCCATCGTGCGGTGAGGTAAGTTGTATCTGCATCCACCCGAACCCTGATCCGATCATGAAAGCTGACTGGAAAACCCGCTACGCGGACAAGATCTTCGACGCCCAAACGGCGCTCTCCTACCTAAAGAGCGGCCGCCGTGTGTTCATCGGCTCCGGCGCTGCCGAACCCCAGTCCTTGGTGCGCGCCCTCGTGTCCAACGAAAGCGCCCAGGACATCGAAATCTGTCACATCATGACCCTGGGAACGGCTCCCTACTCCGACCCCGGGTGCAGCCCGCGCTTCCGGCACAATGCCTTCTTCATTGGGCACAACGTGCGTTCGTGTGTGGCTCGTGGCGATGCGGACTACACGCCCATGTTCCTCTCGGAAATCCCGAAGCTGTTCCGCAATCGGCGCATGCTGCTTGACGTGGCGCTGATCCAGGTCAGCGAGCCGGATGAGCACGGGTACTGCAGCTACGGCGTGGCCACGGACATCGTGAAGGCGGCTGCCGAGAATGCCCGCGTCGTGATTGCGGAGGTCAACTCGAATGCACCGCGTGCCCTTGGGGACAGCTTCATCCATGCGGACAAGATTACGCGTATGGTGCCGAGCGACGAGCCGCTGCTCGAAGCGCCGCAAGGCACGCCGGATGAGCTGTCAAAGGCCATTGCCCGGAACATCACCGGTCTGATTCCGAACGGGGCCACACTGCAGCTGGGCATCGGCTCCATTCCGGACGCCGTGCTCCACTTCCTCACCGATCACAAGGACCTCGGCATCCACACCGAGATGTTCTCCGATGGCATCATTCCGCTGGTCGAGAAAGGCGTCATCAACAACTCGAAGAAGACCCTGCACCCGGGCAAGATCGTGGCCAGTTTCGTCCTCGGATCGAAGAAGCTCTACGACTTCATCGACAACAACCCGATGATTGAATTCCGGCCCTCGGAATACACGAACGACCCGTTCATCATCGCCCAGAACAACAAGATGATCTCGATCAACTCGGCCATCGAGGTGGATATGACAGGCCAGGTGTGTGCCGACTCCATCGGGGAGCGGTTCTACAGCGGTGTGGGTGGTCAGGTTGACTTCGTGCGCGGGGCGCGTCGGGCTCCCGATGGGAAGGCCATCATCGCCCTGCCCTCGACGGCAGCCGGCGGAACGGTTTCGCGCATCGTGCCGCACCTCAAGCAGGGTGCCGGCGTGGTCACGTCCCGCGCCGACGTGCAGTATGTCGTGACCGAATACGGCACGGCCTATCTCTATGGCAAATCGGTCCTCGAGCGGGCCCTGGCGCTGATCCAGATTGCGCATCCGAAATTCCGCCCATGGCTCATGGCCGAGGCCAAGGCCCGTCACCTCGTGCAGGCCGACCAGATCGAGATGCCCTTCAGCACGCCCGAGTATCCGATCGAACTCGCAGAGTCCTTCGTGACCAACCAGGGGACGCTCATCGAGCTGCGCCCGATCAAGATCACGGACGAAGGCCAGATGCGCGAGCTGTTCTACTCCCTGAGCCAGGCCACCATCTACCAGCGCTTCTTCTCCACCATCAAGAGCATGCCGCACGAACGGCTCCAGGAATTCCTGCGGGTGGACTACAAGAGGGACATGGCGGTTGTGGCCGTGGCTGGCGAAGGCGAGGATGCCCGTATCGTGGGCGTGGGCCGCTACATCCTCAACGAGCGCACCAACATGGCCGAAGTAGCCCTTCTCGTGGGGGACAAGCACCAGGGACAGGGCATCGGCAAGGCGCTTCTGCACGCGCTCATCACCGCGGCCCGCAAGAACGCTATCTCGGGATTCGATGCCAAGGTCCTGGTCGAGAACAAGGCCATGCTGACCCTCCTGCACCGTGCGTTCGACCAGGTGGAAAGCTCACTTGACGGAGAGATCTACACCCTGTCGATGAAGTTTGCCGATGTCGTGGAGGAGGCGGTCTGATCCCCGGCGCGACATTCAGAAAACATCAGTTGGACACCACCGGAGCAATCCGACGCAGTTCCGCATGGAAATCCGTGATGGCACCCATGCGGAATCTTGGCTCATCTTCGTTGAAATTGGAGAGGGCGATGCAGACCAATCGCGAGCCGTCCGCCGATATATCGAATTGCAGCACTTCAGCTCCTGTGACTTTCTCTTCGGGGCCAATCGGCTCGAAATACGGATCGATCGTTATGCGCCTGCGTCGCACGCCATCGTGGGACTGGAAGTAGAGCCAATTCCCGTCGGCCGTCCAGGCCGACATGGGATGTCGGTTGGTCTGGTACGTGGGAAGGCGCTCAGATACCAGGTGGAGGCTGCCGTCCTCGATGCCCATTACCCAGATGGAAACCCCTTCGGTATTCTGCGTACCGTAACTGACGAACCGACCGTCGGGAGAGAATCGGGGCCAGCCGTGGCGTCCAGGTCCTGCGTCGAGTTCGCGGATCGCACCGGACTCCAGCTCCAGCAGGAAAAGCTCGGAATAGCCGTCCACGTTGGCTGACAGGAAGACAACGAATCGGCCGTCCGGCGACCAGTCCAGGGCGCCGGTACCCGCAGGGGTCTCAATTTCCTCGATGGAGCCCGAACGATTCCGGTTCCTGCGGAAAAGCATGTTGTTCGACTCATAGATGATCGTCGATCCGTCAGGCGAATAGGCTGCATTGTCGGCGTCACCCTCGGACTCAATCGTGAACTGCCGTGCAATGCCCGTTTCCAGATTGTATTCCTTCAAGATCTGGGAACCTGACTCGACATTGTGGCGGACGATGACATGCTGGCCATCCGGTGAAATCCTGGGCTGTGCCGAAGTCAAGCTGAGTTCAATGGAACGACCCACTTCCCGGGTCTCGCCGTCGAGCACCCGCAAGGTGGAACCGAACGCTCCATCGCTGTTGACCATCCGCACCGAATAGTAGACCCCGTTCGGGTCAATGGCGAACAGCCATGGGTTGAACCCTTCATCAACGATACCGGAGGGTCCGAGGAATTCAGCTTGTTCCGGATCGAAGGCACGAGCCATCAGCGTGGATGAATTGTCCAGATACAACAGGTGCCTGGACGTCGAATACTCGACGGGAATACCGTCAGTAAGTGGGGTGATCTCACCGCTGCCTATGTCTACCATGACGATAGTCCAGACGGCGCCCTGATCCGGACGCGCAGCCATGAAGATCCGATCATCACGTCCAAATGAAACGGGACCCGAAATCTGACGGTACGCTTCCTGTCCTTTGACAACGACGCGAACCTCGCCCCCCGAAGCGGGGAATTGCAGCAATTCGTTTCCTGTGGAGTCCGCCCTGACAACCAGAAGGGAGCCGTCGGGAAGCCACGTGAATCCGCTGTGGGGCTCTTCGAATACCGTCATGGGAGCACCCCCGGCGAGGCGGATCTTCTGCAGGACATCTCCTGACTGGAAGGCCACCCACTCATCGTCGTAGGACAGTTCCAGGAACGGCAGGGAGGAAGCGGTGCCCAGATGGGAGAATTCGCCGGTGCGAAGGTCCACCCGGTGCAGCCCCAAGCCCGCTGGCGACCCGCCGGAACCAAGAAGAAATGAACCATCGTGACTGGTGGTGAAGCCGCCGAGTCTTCCGAGGCCCTCTACTTCCAGCACGAATCGTTTGGGGGCAGGATAGAACGGTTCCGCCTGGTCCTGGTAAAACAGCAGCCATCCCAGTCCTACCCCGAGCGGCAGGAGGAGAAGGAATAACCATGTGGGGGCGAACCGCCGCCCGGACGATGCGGCAGATGCAGCCGGTGTCGCTGCCGAGGAAACCGTTGTTGCCGAGGTCCGAGTCAGCCCTGTGGCGCTGAGATCCACCGTCTTGAGGTCCACGATCAGGTCGGCACAGGACTGGTAGCGCTCGGCCGGGTCCTTGGCCAGCATCTTGGTCACGATCCACTCAAGGCCCATGGGCACGCCCGTTCGGACGCTCGTGAGTGGGGCCGGCATTTCGTTGAGGATGCCGTACATGACGGCCTTTTCGTACTCGCCCGCAAACGGGAGACGTCCGGCGATCATCTCATAGAGCATGATGCCCAGGCTCCAGATGTCGGTGCGATGATCCACCTCCTCGCCCCGGGCCTGTTCCGGACTCATGTAGGCCACCGTTCCCAGCGTGGAGCCGAGCCGCGTCAGCATGGTGGACTGCGCCGTCTTGGCCAAGCCGAAATCCAGCACCTTGGCGTCCCCGTCCCGGGTGAGCATCACATTCTGGCTCTTGATGTCCCGGTGCACAATGTTCTTGGCATGGGCAGCCTTCAGGGCATCGGCCACCTGTATCGTGGTCTGGACACACCGCCGAAGGTCCATCGGCCCCTTCTGGACCTCATCCCGAAGCGCCTTTCCATCGATGAATTCCATGGCGATGAACGGCGAGGGCTGCGTCCCGTGGGGCGCATCGGAGGGCACCGCCTCATCGATCTCGAACACCGAGGCGATGTGCGGATGGTGAAGCTGCGCCGCGCTCTTGGCCTCGCGGTAGAAGCGCTCGCGGTCATCCTTGGATGCCAGGGCCGCACTCGGCAGCACCTTGATGGCCACGGTCCGATCGAGCCGGGTGTCCTCGGCGCGGTAGACGATACCCATGCCGCCGCGGCCGAGCTCGTCTTCGATTCGATAATGGGAGAGGGTGGACCCGATCATGGCATGCTGTGGTGAGGGATCCGCAAATATCGGCTATTCCGCGGGGAAGGGCAATGAAGGGGCGGAACAGGCCATGAACCAAGAAACCCCACCAGCACGAGGCTGATGGGGTTTCGACGAGTGGGCCCGGCAGGACTTGAACCTGCGACCTATCGATTATGAGTCGACAGCTCTAACCGCTGAGCTACGGGCCCGGCTGCCGATGAACAGAGTCCCGGCGCGGCGCAAAATACGCACACAGCAACGCCACGTTTGTTGAAGAAAGATTGGGGTCTGCGGGAAAGCGTACTATTATCGCACCGTACCCACCCGGACCCCGCCATGCGCCGATTCCTGCCCGCCCTCCTGATCATTGCCGCCTGCTCCTCTCCCGATACCGTGTTCGAGGAAGGAGACTGGCCCGTTTACGGCGGTGACGCCAACAACACCCACTACGTGACGCTGGACCAGATCTCGCCCGAGAACGTCCACCAACTCGAAGTGGCCTGGACGTATGACACGGGCGACGCCTTCGAGGGATCGGAAATGCAGAACAATCCGATCATCATCGACGGCATCATGTGGGCTACCACGCCAAAGATCAAGGTCATCAGTCTGAATGCCGCCACCGGTGAGCTGCGGTGGTCCTTCGACCCCAACGCGGGCAACGAGTCCTCTCCGCGCTTCCGTCACCGCGGCATTATCGTGACGCACGACCGGGTCATCTTCAACTACCGCAACCGGCTCTACGCGCTCAACAAGGACACGGGCGAGCCCTTCCCGGACTTCGGCACCAACGGCTGGGTGGACCTGCGCGAAGGCCTGGGACGGCCGGTCGAAAGCATTTCGGTCAGCGCTTCCTCTCCGGGCGTGGTCTTCGGGGACCTCTTGATCATGGGATCGTCCATGTCCGAGTCCCTGCCGAGCGCACCAGGGGACATTCGCGCCTACAACATCTACACTGGAGAACTGACTTGGAGCTTCCACACCATTCCGCATCCCGGCGAGTTCGGCTACGACACCTGGCCGCCGGACGCCTGGCAGGTGGCCGGCGGCGCCAATGCCTGGAGTGGCCTGAGCCTGGACCGTGAGCGGGGCATCGTGTTTGCAGCCACCGGTTCGCCCTCCTATGATTTCTACGGGGCGAACCGCGTGGGAGACAACCTCTTCGGCAACTCGATCCTGGCGCTCGACGCCCGCACCGGGGAGCGGATCTGGCATTTCCAGGGCATCCGCCACGACCTCTGGGACCGCGACTTCCCGGCGCCGCCCGCACTGGTAACGGTCCAGCGGGATGGCAAGGCTGTCCCGGCCATCGCGCAGATCACCAAGACGGGCCATGTCTTTGTGCTGCACAGGGAAACGGGCGAACCGCTTTTCCCGATCGAGGAGGTTCCGATGCCGGGTCCGGTCCTGCCGGGCGAATGGACGGCGCCCACGCAGCCCTTCCCGGTGCGGCCGCCTCCGGTGGCGCGCCAGACCCTGACGCGCGACGAACTGACCACCCGCACACCGGAGGCGGCCGCGAGCGCCCTGGCCACCTTCGAGGCTTTCAGCGTGACGCATGCCTGGGACCCCCCGGACACGACAGGCATCATCCTCTACCCCGGCACCGACGGCGGCGGGGAGTGGGGCGGCCCGGCCTATGACCCGGAGACAGGTCTGCTCTACATGAATTCCAACGAGCAGGGCTGGCTGCTCAAGCTCGTCAAGCCGAGTGACGAATCGCTCTACAATGCCCGCTGCGCCAGCTGCCACGGCGCCGATCGCGCAGGTACGGGTATGGGTCCCTCGCTGCTCGACATTGCGCAGCGCAGCAACCGGGAGAAAATCACTGATCAGATCCGCAACGGCTCGGGCACCATGCCTGCCTTCGCCACGATCATTAGCCGCCGCGAAATCGAGGACATCGTGACGTTCCTGGAAACAGGCATCGATGCATCGGCTGAGAAAGTGGGGTCGACCCCCTTCGACCTGCCCTACCGCACGTCCGTGATCGACATCTTCCAGGACCACGAGGGCTATCCGGGCAACATGACGCCCTGGGGAACGCTCAACGCCATCGATCTCAACGAAGGCACCATCCGTTGGAGCATCCCGTTCGGCTTCTATCCCGAGCTGGCCGAGCAGGGCCTCACGGATACCGGTACGGACAACTATGGCGGGGCCATTGTGACGAAGAACGGCCTCCTCATCATTGCCGCCACGACGTATGACAACCGCATCCGGGCCTATGACAAACTCACGGGCGAACTCCTTTGGGAGGCCGAATTGCCGGCTGCGGGCAATGCGACGCCGTCCACCTACATCGTCGGCGGTAAACAATACATCGTAATTGCAGCCGGGGGCGGCAAGAACGGCGCGCCGAGCGGCGGCACCTACGTGGCCTTTGCCCTACCGGACTGAGTCCATAGTCCAGGATACCTCGAAGCCCGTAGGTCCGAGGTTCGCCCGTACATCCTGCGCGAACCGCGGCAGGCGGCCCTGGTGCTTGCGGGCCAGCCAGTAACCCATGGATCCGCCCAGGAACGATCCGGCAATCACGTCCGTGACCCAATGCTGCTGGCGCTTGAGTCGGCTGATGGCCGTTCCGGTGGCCAGGACTCCCAGCCCGAAGGTCAGCGGGTTGGGATAATACACGATCCAGGGCATGACCAGGGCCCATGCCGTGGTGGCGTGTCCGGACGGGAAGGAGGTGTTGTTGTTGGAGAACGGGTGGAAGTCGAAGGCGCCTTTTTCCTGGTACGGTCGGCTGCGGCCCACCAGCACGCGCTTGGAAACGGAACCGATGGTGTAGGCATAGGCCACCGATTGCAGCGAGGTGAAAGAGGCGTCCTGAAGGCGGCGGCTGCGGGTGAGCAGCGTGGCTCCGAAGGTGCCCAGGGCCACATACTTGGCCTCGGGTCCGCCCAGGTAGTTGGCAAACTCCAGGAATTCGCCGCTGGGGGTCTCGGTGGTCCGTTGTTTCTCAAGGATGTCCTCGTCCGCCAGGCTCATCGGTATCAATACACCGACCGTCAGGCCCACCTTGAGGGCCCGTTCCCCTGACCAGGATGTGGCCCAGTCCTTTGCATCGTGGATCGTCCAGTCCAGGAAGCGCCGGGGTCCGGGTTGGGCATGGGCCGCGGGCAGACAAAGACCGCAGAATGCGAGGACGAGGAACAGTCGTTTCATGCCACCAAAGATCGGGTGTCGCAGGGCAAGAATCCCGATCAATTGCCGCGAGCACGCTCGTAGAGCTCCTTCAGGTCGTCCGAGCGTGCCGACAGGTCGGTCGGAAGCTGCTGAAAGGAGGTGTAGGCACCGGTCGAATCCGGGATGAGGCGCCAATGGAAAATGGGCGAACCGCTTTCCCGCAGCCAACTGTCGCTTCGGCCGAAACGGTAGTCGGCAAACGTCAGGCCAAGGGAATCCTCCTCGATGACGTACCAGCCTTTGCTGAACCACAGCATGCGCGCAACGGCGCGGTCTTCGCGGTGCCCGTTCAGGAGATACGACTGTCTCGGGATGGCGGTGAACCGGCTGGGCGTCCGCGAATCAAGCACCGAATACAGACCTGCATGGAGGGTATCGCTCTCAAGCGCCAGACCCTGCCAAAGTACCGTGTTCAAGGGCGTGGGCGCCGTCATCACCCGTTCGGTCTGGATACCCCGTGAGGCCAGGCCCTGCTTGAAGGAGGAGTGCACAAACAGCTTGGCACTCATGCCCCAGGTCAGGTAAAGGGTGGAGAGGACCAGGCCAATGGCGTTTATCCGGAAGCGTTTGCGCGAACCCACCTTGGCCCGCAGGGCGAATAGGACACCCATCGCCAGCGGAAGGGTGTAGAGCGGGTCGATGATGAAGATGGAATCGATCCCGAATGGATGGCGGGAAAAGGGCCAGAAGATCTGGGTGCCGTAGACCGTGAGCAGGTCCACAAAGATGTGCGTGGCCCAGACCAGGAAGACCATCAGGGTCCATTCCCCCCGCGTGGCCTTGTCCTTGATGTGCAGCCTCCGGAGCAGGAGGGCGATGATCGGCGAGACCAACAGGGCCACCACGAACGAATGCGAAGCGGCGCGGTGGGCGGCCAGGGAATCCACGGGATCCAGGAACAGGTTGGCCACGATGTCCAGGTCCGGGAGTGTACCCAGGACGGCACCCCACAGGGCGCCCTTCCTGCCATTCTTGTGGCCGATCGTGGCTTCGCCGAAGGCAGCGCCCAGCGCAATCTGTGTCAGGGAATCCATGGATCGGGAAAAAGGAACAGCGAGCGGGGGCTCATGGGGAATCGGCGCTCTGGGTGATGGGATTAACCGGATGCGCAGGACGGGGCCAAAATCCGGTGTCGGATGGCATTGTGCAAGGGTAGAGGCCCCAACCTTGCACTGAAAGGTGAATACCGGCTCCTGGGAATGTTTAATAATTCACAATAGCGTCACTTTGATGCATAAGGAAGGCAATAGTATCTTTAGACCTAAATAAATAAAGCCGCCCCTTATGAGCCGGATTGACGAAATCGACGCACGAATCCTCGAGTTGCTGCAGGAGCGCGGGCGCATCAAGCGCAACGAGGTGGCCGAGGATGTGGGCCTGTCCCTCCCGTCGGTCAGCGAGCGCATGCGCAAACTGGAGCAGCGCGGTGTGATTGACGGCTACCACGCCGTGGTCAATGCCCGCCGCGTCGGATTCGACATCCTGGCCTTTATCCGCGTCATGGTGGACAGTTCCAAGCACTACGATGGCTTTGTGGAGCGCGCCTGCAAGCTGAGCGAAGTGCAGGAAGTCCACTCGATCACGGGCGATGGATCGCACATCCTTCGCGTGCTGATCCGCAATACGTCAGGACTCGAACAACTGCTGTCCACCATCCAGTCCTGGCCGGGCGTCCACGGGACGTCCACGTCCATTGTCCTTTCGTCCTTCAAGGACACCCGGCACGTTCCGGTATCGCCCGTTGCGATTGCCGGTTCGCCCGAACCCGTTCTCTGACCCCTTCCAAACGCCAACCGCACGATTCATCTCGCATCATGAGCCGCCACGCATCGGATTCCAACCTCATCGCCGCCACCAAATTCACTTCCAACGGTTCCAAGATGGAGCCCATGGATATCGAGCGCATTTTCGGAGAGAATGCCTTCGGTATCGAGGAGATGAAGAACCGGCTCTCGCCGGCCACCTTCGAAAGCCTGATAGCCACCATCGACAAGGGCCAGCAGATCGACTCCGCGATTGCCGATGAAGTGGCCAAGGCCATGAAAGAATGGGCCGTGGAGCGGGGTGCGTCGCACTTCACGCACTGGTTCCAGCCGCTGACCGGCAGCACGGCCGAGAAGCACGACTCGTTCATCACGCCCAACAAAGGCGGAGGTGCCATTGCCAAGTTCTCCGGCAATGACCTGATCCAGGGCGAACCGGACGCTTCGTCGTTCCCGTCCGGCGGTCTGCGCGCCACGTTCGAAGCCCGCGGTTACACGGTCTGGGATCCGACGTCCCCTTCCTTCATCATCGAGAACAAGAGCGGTGCCTATCTGGCCATTCCGACCGCCTTCGCCTCCTGGTCGGGTGAAGCGCTCGATGCCAAGACCCCGCTCCTGCGCTCGATGCATGCCATCGACGATCAGGCCCGTCGCGCGCTCAAGCTTTTTGGACACGACGATGTCCACAAAGTGACATCAACCGTGGGTGTCGAGCAGGAATACTTCCTCATCGACGAGGAATACTACTACCGTCGTCCCGATCTCATGACGAGCGGTCGGACCCTCATCGGCGCCAAGCCGCCTCGCGGCCAGGAGCTGGATGACCACTACTTCGGCTCGATCCCGGATCGCGTCCTGAGCTGCATGATCGAAACCGAGAAAGAGCTCTACCGCCTCGGCATTCCGGTCAAGACGCGCCACAACGAGGTGGCCCCCAGCCAGTACGAGATCGCTCCGATCTTCGAGAACACCAACGTGGCCTGTGACCACCAGCAGCTGATCATGATCACGCTGCAGCGCGTAGCCCGCAACCACGGCATGGTCTGCCTGCTGCACGAGAAGCCGTTTGCCGGCATCAACGGTAGCGGAAAGCACAACAACTGGTCCATCGGAACGGACACCGGTATCAACCTGCTTGATCCGGGCGACAATCCGCACGACAACCTGCAGTTCCTCTACTTCTGCACGGCCGTCATCGCAGCCGTCTACAAGCACCAGGATCTGCTGCGTGTCTCGGTGGCTCATGCGGCCAACGACCACCGTCTCGGTGCCAACGAGGCCCCGCCGGCCATCATTTCGATCTTCCTGGGCGAGCAGCTCGAGGACGTCTTCAATCAGATCTCGTCTGGAACCGCCACAGAAAGCAAGCAGGGAGGTCTGTTGGGCCTCGGTACGCCGGTCCTTCCGCACCTGCCGCGGCACGCCGGAGACCGTAATCGGACCTCGCCGTTTGCCTTCACGGGTAACAAGTTCGAGTTCCGTGCCGTGGGCTCCAGCCAGTCGGTTTCCTTCCCGAACACGGTCCTGAACACCATCGTGGCCGAAGCGCTCGACGGCATGTCGGGTCGCCTGGAAGCCGCGCTGTCCGGAGGCGCTTCGCTGGAGGATGCCGTTGCCGGTGTCGTCCGCGAGACGATCAACGACTCCAAGGCCATCATCTTCGGTGGAGACAACTACTCCGAGGCATGGCACAAGGAAGCTGAGCGTCGCGGACTGCTGAACCTGCGCAACACGGTTGATGCCCTCGAGACGCTGATTTCCGAAAAGAACATCCGCCTCTTCGAATCCTACGGCGTTCTTTCGGAAGCCGAGCTCCGCAGCCGCGAGGAAGTCTGGTTCGAACAGTACTTCACCAAGATCAACATCGAGGCAGAGACCACCGAGTCGATTGCCCGCACGATGGTCATGCCGGCCGCCACGCGCTACCTCAAGACCCTCGTCGATACGATCGACCAGGGCAAGGAAGTCGGCGTGTCGGTCCGGGGCGTGAAGGAAACCGCCGTACACTTGGCCGCCTACGTCGATGAGCTCCAGGACTCCCTGACGGAACTGATCGATGCCAACAAGGAGCTCGGTGGCGACAGCGTCCATCAGAAAGTTCACCACATGGTGAAAAACGTGATCCCGTCCATGAACAAGGTGCGCCACGCCTGCGACCGTCTCGAGCGGATCACGGCCGGCGACCTGTGGCCGGTCCCGACCTACCGCGACATGCTGTTCGTCAAGTAACGGGCGAACCCCAGATCGCGGACCTGCGCATCCCGGAACCGGATGTGGCAGAACGGATTAAGATGCGGGCGCGG
>JAQCDI010000175.1 GCA_027620595.1 Bacteroidota bacterium
TCCAGCGCACGGACCAGCGCGGCGGATCCCTCCACGAACATCGGCCTGCGCTCGGCGGCGGGCTCCACCACCTCTGCAAACGCATGGGCGCCGCTGCCTGCCTGCACCAGAACAAGGGCTCCGGGGGGCAGGTCAGGATGGGACACCTGGAAGGCTTCCGGGTCGTATTCCCCTCCGGCCCACACCTCCCTTCCCACCATTCCAAGCGGGAATTCCCGCATCGCATAGGACCCTGCTGCCTTCAGCGGAGTGGCGCCCCGGGAAGGCGTGTCCGAGGCCGGAACCGCCACTTGCTGTCCTACACGCAGCGCCGACGCGTCGAGGCCCGGATTGAGCGCCCGCAGGCGTTCCACGGTGGTTCCATACTGGCGCGCGATGGCAAAAAGGGTCCCCCCCCGCCGTACGGCGTGCGTGCGCACCACCTGTTCGCCGGGTATGACCACCGCCATGCCAGCCTCCAGGGGCTCCGGCAACCCCGGATTCCAGGCCCGCAGCGAGTCGGGGGTCAGATCGTAGCGATCCGCCAATTGCGCCATGGACTCCCCCTCACGGACCATCACCGCCACCCGCGCACCGGACAGCAGCTGTACCACGGGCGGCAGGCCTTCGTCGGAGGTCGTGTCGGATACGGGCGAACCATCATCCTGAACCGCCCGGGCACCTTCGGTCGGGGGTACGGGCCGGATGCGCAAGCGCATTCCGGCCCGGATGTTCGAATCCCTGAGTTCATTCCATGCCCAAAGATCGGCCACGGACACGCCGTTGGCCTGGGCCAGACTGAACAGGGTATCGCCAGGGCGGACTGTGATCCAACCGTCTCCATCTTGTGCGACGGCCGGCAGGAGCATCGTCAAGGAAAGCAGGATCGCCAGGAAGCAGCGCCTCAGGCAGAGCGGGCCATCAGTCATCTCCGACCTCCATTTCCATCAGGGCCGACTGCAGCTCGGCCCGGGCGTGGAAATCCGCCAGCCGTGTGGATACCTGGACACCCTCCTGGAACACTGAGCGGGCCTGCTCCTGTTGTCCCATGCGCTGCAACAGCTTGCCGTAGTGGTAATACAGACCCACATACGAAGGATCGTGGCGATGCAAGGCCGCGAAGACGCCGAGAGCTTCCTCCAGTCTGTTGAGCTTCACGAATTCGGCAGCCAGGGCAAAGCGCACGAAGGAGTCGTCCGGATCCTCTTCGTGATAGGACATCAATTGTTCGAGTCGACGCATACGGATTTCGACCGCCATGTCAGGAATTACCAGCTGCCTCCGGCACCGCCACCACCGAACCCCCCCCCGCCGAAGCCGCCTCCACCGAAGCCGCCTCCGCTGCTCCGGCCGGACAATCCGCCGCCCCAGAAGATGATGGGCATGTCAGCATGACGACGTTTCTTGTAGCGGCCTCCGCCATTGCCCCGGTTGCGGATACCGGAAATGATGAAAAAGATGAAGATGAATGCGAGATACAGGAATACCGGGTCGATCCGGACGGAGCGTCCCGGATTCCCCTCGGGGAGCCCCTCGAACTCTCCTGCCGCTGCAGCCATGATCAGATCCACGGCCGCGTTGATTCCGGCAAAGAACTGTCCCTGCCGGAAAGCCGGCGTCAAGGTATCGCGGACGATCCGGCTGACCAGGGCGTCGGGCAGGGCGCCCTCCAGACCGTATCCCACTTCGATGCGGATCTGACGTTCCGCGCGCGAGATCAGGACGATCACACCGTTGTTCTGACCGGCCTGCCCGACGCCCCAGGAACGTCCCACCTGGAGCGCAAACTCCTGCGCGTCCATGCCGCCGAGATCCTCAACAGTCAGAACGACGATCTGAGTGGAGGTAGAGTCGTTGTAGGCGCGGATTTTGCGCTCCAGGGCCCGTTCCTCAACCGGTTCCAGGAACGCCCCGTTGTCCACCACCAGCCGGTCCGAAGGGGCCGGCACCTGCGCATGGACGCGGCCGACCACCAGCACCAGCAGTGCAGCAGCAATGGAAACGGACCGCAGGAAATAGGCCTTGCGCATGGCAGGGGGGAAACGTGCAGGACGTGAAGGACCGTCCGGGCGATGATCAGTCGAAGTTTACCGTGGGTGCGTCTTCGGCGCCCTTGTCGGCTTCGAATGGCGTCTTGCGATCAAAGCCGGTCATCGACGCAATGATCGAGCCCGGGAATTGGCGCACTGAGCCGTTGTAGGAAGCCACGGCGTCGTTGTAGTCCCTACGCGCCACGTTGATGCGGTTCTCGGTGCCCTCAAGCTGGGCCTGGAAGTCACGGAACGCCTCCGTAGCGCGCAGTTCCGGGTAATTCTCGGAGACCACCAGCAAACGGCCCAAAGCGCCGCTCAATTGCTGCTGGGCCGCCATGAAGGCTTCCACCTGCGCCGGGTCGCTGAGGTCATCGGCTGTCAGGGTGACACCGGTCGCGCGCGCGCGCGCTTCGGTCACGGCCGTAAGGGTCTCCTGCTCGAAATCAGCAGCGCCGCTCACCGTGTTGACCAGGTTCGGGATGAGGTCAGCACGCCGCTGGTACTGGGTCTCCACGTCTGCCCAGCGCTGCACGACCGCTTCATCGGCCCTCACCAGACCGTTGTAACTGCCCACACCGGCAAAGAAGGCCAGTCCTACGACCACCAGCACAATGGCGGCCACCGTCAATCCAGGTTTCATAGTTCGTCTCCGAATGAATGATGCTTCTGTTGCGTTCACGGCTCGCCCGTTGCACCCCGCCCGATGGCGGGACAACGAACAAACCACAGATGCACCCTGCATACGGAGCGGACCGAGCCGGGTTTCTGCAGAATCCTGCCTGCAGGCCCCTTCCGGCTACATCCGGTTGGCGCCGCCGAATTGGAATTGCTGCCCGATCCGACCGATCTGTTCGGGATCGATATCCCCTACGATATTGACGAAGACCGCCTGGTCCGAATCGGCCTCCAACGACATGACCACCATGCCCTCGACCTTGCCATCCTTCATGCGGGCAAACAGATGGGTGTTCTCCTGTTCGTCCCGATAGCGCACGATGACGGTCCAGCCGGTGCGACGGAGCCCCTCCCCCATCCGTTTGGCCAACTCCTCGAAGTCGTCCATGTCGTTGGGCGGCAGTTGATACCCAACCACATACACCCCGTCCAGCCGGGACAGCAATGCGGCCAGCTCGGGATCCTCCTGGCGGGATGCGGCCACCACCATGCGCATGAGGGCGCCTTCCACATTGACTTCCATGTTGGCATCCCGTTCAAAGAACCGGTCCAGCTGGCCCAGTGCCTTCAGGTCGACATACCCATCGGGCCGCCCGCCCGTCTGCCGGGCAGACGCGGGGAGTACTGTTGCGAGCAGCAACAGCGATACGAACAAGGAGGTGCGGGACATACGTTTGGCGTGGAACATGGTCACGTCCATGATATCAGTTTTGGGAAAGGGGTTGCATGCTGCGGGCCACGGGCCTCACGACCAGCGGACCGATCACATCATTGCCGACCGCAGTACCGGTCGTGCGGCCCGCATCGGCCAGGACACCGAGGGCCATCTTGACATCGGCCAGCGCCTGGGAAACGTCGGCCGAAGCTACCGCGGGGGGCGCCTCGGGACGCGATACGAGCGTTGAAGAGAGCACCACGACCAGCAACAGGGCCATGGCCAGCGCCGGACGGAGCCCGGCCTGTGCCATCCGGCGGAATCCATCGGCCAGGCGGCGAGGCAATGCCGTCCACCAGTCATGGCGCGCATGGGCCAGGATATGGCGCGACACGTGGTCGGGGCAGACCGCCATCGGGATGGAGGCCAGTTCCTGCTGGATGCGACGGGCGGCGGCCACCTCGGCGCGCAACCACGGCTCCGCAGCCAGGAGGGCCTGGAAACGATCCCGGTCGGAGCCGGCAAGCTCTCCGTCCAGGAAGGACTCGATGTGCTCGTCCGCCCAGTCCAGGTCGGGCGTCGGATGGAAAGGATGTTCAGGCATAGTCGTGTCGGTGTACTTCACCCAGGTGATGACGCAGGGCTTTGCGGGCCCGGTGCAGGTAGACCTTGACCGTGTTCAGTGGCAGACCCAGCTGGTCGCTGATGTCGTTGTAGGGATATCCTTCGATTTCCCGCAGGATGACGATGCTCCGATGCGGTTCGCCCAGGCGATCCAGGGCCTCCTGCAGTCGGTCCCGGAAGAGCGATGCCCGGGCGGCCCCTTCGGGCGTCGGGCTGTCGTCTTCCAGCAGATCGATGCCGGAAACCTCGTCGTTCTCGACCGAAAGGCGCACCCGGTGTTTGCGCATCTGATCGATGCATGCGTTCCGGGCCACCCGAAGGAGCCAGGAAAGGACACGCTCTTCCTCCAAGGCGCCCCGGTACTCCCAAAGACGGATGAACACGTCCTGCGTCACATCGGCCGAAGCGGCAGGGTCCCGCAGCATGTGCAGCACGTAACTGTACACACGGTCCCGGTGCAGATCGACCAGCGATTTGAACTGAAGGGGGTTCACCCGGAAACAGGAACAACAGGTAGAAGGGAAACAGGGAATCCGACGGGAGAACGGCGGGCTGATCGGAAAGGTTACACGCAGCGTCGGGCAATACGCAGGCTTCCTGAAACAAAACGGGGTCTCAATCGAATCAGCTTCGTCCCCCGACCCGCCTTCTGTCCCGGCGCACGGTCTTGATCCGACGGATCCGGCCAACCGGCTTTTCCCCACGCGAACCCCATCGCTGCATGCCTTCTGGATTGAAACAACTCCTGCTTCCCTTTTCCCTCGTCCTTGCCATCGGTACCGGTCTCGGTCTGACGGCGGACAACCTGTTTGACCAGGATGACACCTACGAACAGCTCCAGAAGATGGAAGACGCCTTCCTGCTCATCCATCGGCAGTATGTGGAGGAAGTGGACGCTTCGGCCCTGGCCGAATCGGCCATCCTGGCCATGCTGCAAGAGCTGGATCCGCATTCATCCTATATCGACGTGGAAACCATTGGCCGGGTCCAGGAAGACTATCGGGGTACTTTCGGCGGCATCGGCATCTGGTTCGAGGCCCCGCCCGAAGACACGGCCAAAGTGACTTCCACCATTCCGGATGGTCCTGGCGAAGCCGTGGGCCTCATGGCCGGAGACCGGATGATTGCCGTGAACGATTCCTCCATCGTGGGTATGGCAAGCATTCCGATCCAGAACCTCATCAAGGGGCCTGTGGGCACGGATGTCACGCTGACCATCAAGCGGCCGGGTGTGTCCCAGGCGTTCGATGTCGTCCTGACCCGCGCCACGATTCCACTGTATTCGGTGGATTCGAGCTACATGATGGATGAACAGACCGGCTATCTCCGGATCGGTCGGTTCGCCCTGACCACGCATGATGAGTTTGTTGATCACGTGACCCGGCTCAAGGCCCAGGGCATGAAGCGCCTTGTCCTGGATCTGCGGGGCAACCCGGGTGGCATCAAGGAAACGGCCGTACGCATTGCTGACGAGATGCTGATCGAAGCCGGCGTGATTGTGACCACGGAGGGTCGCGACCCCCGCGAGAACATCATTGACCGTGTTGTGCCGGGCGGCCTGCTGCCAACGGAACCCGTCATCATCCTCGTGGATGAAAGCACGGCTTCGGGCAGCGAGATCATTGCCGGCGCCGTTCAGGACCATGACCGCGCTCTGATCGTGGGTCGCCGCACGTTCGGCAAGGGTCTCGTCCAGCGGCCGTTCCAGCTGCGCGACGGCAGCGTTCTGCAGATGACCGTTGCCCGTTACTTCATGCCGAGTGGCCGGCTGATCCAGACGCCCTATGAAGCGGGCGACCTGGAGGACTACTACTCCGATAAATTCGACGACTACGAAGCGGCCACCTACCGGCCCGACGAATATCTGGCCGACATTCCGGATTCACTCCGGTTCCAGACCGACAAT